>QMQA01000057.1 GCA_003648845.1 Candidatus Aerophobota bacterium | reverse complement strand
CCTATCAGTAGATGAAGTTGTGTCTAAAACTTCTTGTTAAATATAAAACAATATAAAATCCCACTACTTCAAAATCTAAAGATTTCTCTTGGGAAGGTATTTAAATAAAAACTTTTAGCCGGTGAGATAGCCGACAAAGGCAAACCATTCGAAAGAATGGGGCGCAAAGCCATGGGCCCTGAGTAAAATGGGTTGCCAGGCTGCCGAAGCTATCTTAACTGAATTAAAAGCCCGTTCCTTATCGAATGGAACGGGCTTTTTTTAATAAGTAACAAGATGAGTGAAACTATCAATAACAAAGGCCAGATGGGAGTTGTTGTCATTTTCTTTGTTCTTGCGGTTCTGGGGACAATATCCTTTAGCTTTCTTTTCCGGATGAGATTGGAGCAAGAAGCAGCCTCAAATTACTGTGATGCTATTGTAGCTGAATATCTTGCCCGGGCCGGGTTGGAAAGAGCAATTGCGGAGCTAAAAAATGATAAAAACCACTATGATGATCTTTATGAGGAATGGGCAAGAGGTTTTAAGGAGGAACTTGGTGCAGGGTACTTTGATGTTGAACTTATCTCTGATAAAGGTGAGATGAAAGATGTGGGGATAATTGATGAGGGTTCCAAGTTAAATATTAATATTGCAGGAGAAAGTTCATTCAATGAAGGATGGAGTCCTTTTGAGCTTAACCTGGCCTCTCTTGATGGATTGGATGAGAGAAAACTCAAAGCTATTGTGAGCTACCGTTATGGCCCGGATAATGCACCCGGTGAAAAAGGGGTAGATGATGATGGAGATGCTCCTTTCCTTTCAAAAGATGGCATAGACAATGATGCAGATGGCGAAGTGGATGAGGAGGATGAGGGAGTGGATGAGCCGGACGAGTTTTCTCCTGATGAACCCTTTGGGGATGACAATCCTTTTGAAACGATAGAGGAGATAAGGCTTGTTCCGGGAATTGGCGAGTTTACCTTTAACAAAATTAAAGATTACATAACAGTTTACTCCTATGACAAAAACATTGACAGAGAGGGTAACTTAAGGGTAAACATAAATTATGCCTCCCCCTCAGAAATTGCCCGAGCTCTGAAAAAAGCAGGATTTTCTGATGAAAAGGCCTCTCAAATTACAGCTAATATTGTTGATTTCAGGGACGAAGACAGCGATCCCACCTGTTACAGGGGAAAATATGGAATTGAGATGACTCCCTATATCAATGAGGTTATGCCCAATTTCACCACATCTGCTATTGCAGCTGCTGTCGATCTTGCCAGAGGAGGTGTAAAGTATCTCAAAGATAAAGCAAAAGAAAAAGTGAAGGAAAAAATTAAAGAAAAAGTAAAAAGGGAAGTTCCTCAGCTGGACAGAGTTCTGGATGAAGTTGCCTCGGCAGGGGAGAAAAAACTGGAAAAAGAGGTTGAAAGGATAATAGAAAGATACAGAAGGTGGCAGGGTTCAAAGAAAAAAGGAAAAAAATTTTTTCCTTTTGCACTGCTTGAAGCAAAACCTGCTTTTGCTGAGGCTGATGCTTCGGTTAAGATTGATATACAGATAGAGTGGATAGAACTTTACAATCCTTATTCTCTGCCCTGTTCTGTTTCCGGGTGGAAGATAAAAACCTCTCTCGGGGAAAAGAGACTTTTGGGTGTGGTTCCTGCTCGGGGATACTGGGTGGTGTTTAATGTGGTGATAAAGCTGCCCGGAGAAACTATAGGGAAAGAAATTCTGGATAATTTTGTTGATGAGGTTAAGCTCATAAATAGAAAAGGAAAGGTGGTGGATGTTGCAGGTTATTATAATTATGGTGTTCCCTGGAGAGCCTGGGAGAAAAACGATCCGCGCATGAGAGAGTTTGCAGGGTTTATGGTAGGGGGAAGTCCCTGGTACAGGAACTGGTACTGGATGCCAGAGGTAGGAGAAGTTAGTTCTGAAAATGCTTACAGCAGTTTTTATGTAAAAAATAAGCCCTTTGCCTGTGTGGGGGAAGTGGGGTATATTCACAGTGGCAGGCAATGGCGGACTATCAATTTAGATAGAGATGGCGAGTGGGCCATCCTTGATAAGATTACAACAGCCTGGCCGGTTGAGGAGCCTGTAAAAGGCAGGGTCAATATTAATACTGCCAGCAAGCCTGTCCTTGAGTCCCTGCCCGGGATTGATTCTGAAATAGCCCGGCAGATAATAAGCTATTGTGACAGCAAAGAAGGGCCCTTTGATGAGATAGGGGAAATTGTCCGGGTTAGAGGAATACAAAAATTAGGGTTTAACGGCTGGGATGATGATGGGGATGGATATGTGGATGAGGATGATGAAAAGGAGGCCATTTTAAGGGGTATCTCAAATTTAATCACGGTGCGAAGTATGTGCTTTACTGTTACATCTTTGGGCAGGGTAAAAAGAGGAGGCAGAGTGGTTGCAGAAAAGAAGATAAAAGCTATAGTGGACAGAGGAGGTCTGCCTGTAAGGATAAGGTATTATAGAGAAATTTATGAGGAGTAGGTAATAAATTTATGCGGAGGGGTTGACATCGGAAAAATTTTAATTAATATTATAAGTGACAAGTTATAAGGTCAGGGAAGTAGAGGCCCCTTCCGTACGCAGAAATTGTACAAGAGCCTACCTTTTAAAAGCTTGTGTAATCAGTTAGTGATTGCAAGGCGATAGGAGAGGTAGTGCTTTTGGTGCTATTATTTTTATTTTTAGAAGAGGGGGAAAAGGTGAACGATATAAAAACAAAAAATGAAAATTTTGATTTTTCTCTGGGAGACTATTTCCAGGAAATTGGAAAGTCTCCTCTTCTGTCTCAAAAAGAGGAAAAAGAACTTTCCCGTAAGATAAAACACAGAAGAGGCCAGCTGGTAGATCTTGTGGGTAAAATAATAAGTTTTGCTACACAAAATCCGGACCTATCAGATTTCTTTCTGGGAGAAGGATACTCTCCGGAAGATCTATCAAAAATTAAGGATAATATGGATAAGGTTAGAGGCTTTGTTAATTTCGTTGCCCGGCACAGGGAGAAGATTGTCAGGATAGCGGGATTTTATGGTGGAGAAATTGAAAATCTTATTACCTCACTCCTCAGGGTTAAAGATATATACGAGCAGTATAAAAGGGAAATGATGCAGGCCAATCTGCGTCTTGTGGTGAGTTTCGCCAAAAATTACGTTCATCAAGGTGTCTCACTTCCTGATTTAATTCAAGAGGGAAATATCGGTCTTTCCCATGCTGTAGATAAGTTTGATCCTGATATAGGGAACAGGTTCAGCACCTATGCCAGCTGGTGGATAAAACAATCATTAAACCGGGCTATAACAGATCAAGGTAGAACTATCAGACTGCCGGTTCATATTGCCCATCTTTTAAAGAAGCTCAATTACACCTCAAATAAGCTGGAACAGGAGTTTCAAAGAGAACCCACCCCGGAAGAGATTGCTGAAACTGTGGAAGTATCCACAGATAGGGCAAAGGAGGTTCTAAGGTTTAATCAGGATTCCATTTCTTTTGATACTCCTGTAGGAGATGAGGAGAGCGATACCACCATGATGAATTTTGTTGCTGACTCTGCTATTCCTTCTCCAGTATACGAGTTAACCTTGAAAATGCTGAAAAAAGAGGTAAAGATCCTTCTGGAAAAAGTAATAAAGGATGAAAGAGAACTTGATATTTTGAAACTAAGATTTGGCCTTGAAGATGAAAAGACCTGCTCTCTGCGAGAACTGGGGAAAAAGTACGGGGTAAGCAGGGAAAGAATAAGGCAAATTCAGGAAAAAGCGCTTCAGAAACTCAGAGCTTTTGCAGAGGAAAAGAAATTGCAGGGATATCTTGAGCTTCTGGATACCCTCCGTTCCCAGACAAGAGATATCAGCCTTTAGAAATTAAAAGGGATAGATAAAAGGTGTTGCGTGAAAGGCAAAAGTTATGCTCCTTTCCACAGAGGGTAAGAGCAGAGGTTGTATCTAATAGATATGTAAAAGCTAACTGCTATAAGCTTGTTCTCAAACCCGAATTTCCTTTTTCAAATGCTGAACCTGGACAGTTCATACATATTAGAGTAAAAGATGATTTTTCACCGCTTTTAAGAAGGCCTTTCAGTATAAGTGGTGCGAGAAGTGAGGGGATTGAGATAATTTATAAGGTAGTGGGTAAAGGGACAAAGATTTTATCCGAAGTGAAAAAAGGGGACAGGCTGGATATTCTCGGGCCCTGTGGTAAGGGTTTTTCCATCCTTGAAGGGGCAGAAAAGCATCTTTTAATTGGTGGTGGAATAGGATGCGCCCCCCTGGTTTTTCTTACCCACAAGATTACAGAAAAGGTAAAAAATAAAACTTCCATTCTGGTATTTCTCGGTTTTAAAAAAGCCGAAGATATTATCTGCCAGGAAGAGTTCAAAGGCAAAAATATAATTCTGCATATTGCTACAGAAGACGGAAGCTATGGCTATAACGGGCTGGTATCCAGTCTGGTAGAAGATTACCTTAGGAAATTGCCTTCCCTTTCCAGGCTTAAGATTTATGCCTGTGGTCCCCGAGAGATGCTTAAAACTGTTGCCAGACTAAGTTTTGATTATAGTATCCCATCTGAAGTGTTGATGGAAGAGATTATAGGCTGCGGAGTTGGAGCCTGTAGAGGTTGCGTAGTTAGAGGAACTACAGGATACCTGCGAGTGTGTCAGGAAGGGCCGGTATTTGACGTGAAGGACATTCTCTGGACTTGATAAAACAGATGGAAGATAGAATCAAAGTTGGCTGTTGCGGCTTTCCTGTTGCAAGAAAAAGATACTGCAGAGAGTTTGAAGTTGTGGAGATTCAAAAGACATTTTATCAGCCCCCTTCCCTCTCAACTATCACAAGATGGAAAGAAGAAGCTCCTTTGGGATTTGAATTTACCATTAAAGCCTGGCAACTTATAACTCATCCTCCCTCCTCTCCTACTTATCGAAAACTTAAGGAGTCTGTTACTGAAGAGGTGAAAGATTTATACGGTTTTTTCAGACCAACACCACAGGTCTTTTCTGCCTGGAAGAGAATAAAGGAGATTGCTCGTATGCTCGGAGGGAAAATTATTGTGTTTCAATCCCCGCCGAGTTTTAAACCCACTCCAGTTAATGAGAAGAATATAAGGGAGTTTTTCCGGAAAATAGAAAGGCAGGATTTTATCCTGGTATGGGAGCCAAGAGGAAAATGGACAACTGATAAGATAAGTTCTATTTGCAGTGAGCTTGATCTTATCCATTGCGTTGATCCCTTTAAGGATAAACCCGCACTGAGCGGAAAGATCAGGTATTTTCGCCTTCATGGAAAGGGAGGATATAAATACCAGTATAAAGACGAGGAGCTGATCCATCTTAAAAAACTCTGCAACTTTTCTGGTACCACTTATGTAATGTTTAACAATACCTACATGTTTGAGGATGCTGCCCGATTTAAAAAGCTCATTCTGTAAAAAGCTTTCTTGACTATTCATATCTATTGTTTAGAATTTAGTCAAAATTGCCAGCAGGTGGGAAAATTTTATGCCGGCAAATCTTCCCCCTCAGTATTATGAGGCAGAAAAAAGATACAGAGAAGCTAAAAGTTTTGAAGAAAAAATCTCCATTCTTCAGGAAATGCTTGCAATTATGCCCAAACACAAGGGCACAGATAAGCTGCAAGCAGACCTTAGAGCAAAAATCTCCAAACTAAAAAAAGCAGCCGAAAAGAAAAAAGGCCCCTGCCGAAGATCTCAGCCTTACAGGATACCAAAGGAAGGAGCAGCCCAGATCATCTTAATTGGGCCACCTAACACTGGAAAATCCACCATCCTATCAGCTCTTACCAGGGCTTCTCCCAAAATTGCCCCTTACCCATTTACCACTCATGAACCAGCCGTAGGGATGATGCCTTATGAAAATATAAGGATTCAACTTGTAGATACACCTCCTATCTCCCCCGAGTTTAACTTTCCCTGGTTGGGAGATATCATCAGAAGAGGGGATTTACTTTTGATTGTAGTTGATGCTGGAAGAGAGGATATTCTGGAACAGGCGGAGGTTGTGCTGGAGAAGCTTAAGGAGTTGAAGATAAGATCAGAAGGAGAAAATACAGATGCTATAGATGAGGAAGGGGGAATTTTATACAAGAAAATCGCTATCCTTGCCAACAAAAATGACCTTCAGGGAGCAGAGGAAAGGGTATCCGTTTTAAAGGAACTTTACGGGAAGAATTTTCCTGTGATAGCAACCTCAGCAACCTCTCCTCAAGAAATAAGCAGAGCAAAAGAAGAATTTTACCGTGCCCTTGATATTATAAGGGTTTATACCAAAGTTCCTGGTCGTCCTCCTGATATGGAAGAGCCTGTTGTGCTTAAAAGGGGAAGTTCTGTAATAGATGCAGCAAGAGCGATACACAAGGATTTCGTTAATAACTTAAAGTATGCCAGAATCTGGGGACAGAATGAATTTAAGGGACAGAAAGTGGAAAGAGAGCACCCTTTGGAGGAAGGCGATATTCTGGAGTTTCATATTTAATTTCAAATTTAATTTCAAAACCTAAAAAATTTTTCAGGAGATTTTGATGGAGAAAAATCAGGAAATTCAGCTAAGACTATCCAGAGCCTGGAATGAAACGATGGGGAGTTCTCAGAGAAGAAGGATTCAGGAAGTGTGGAAAAAGACAAAAGAGAAAAAAGAGCTTTCTCCAGAAGATAAAAGGCTGGCAAAAATTCTACAGGAACACAATGAGTATCACAAAATATGGGAAAGTGTTCCTGCCAGTCCAAACAGATCAGCCGGGGAACAAAATCCTTATCTACATGTCTACCTGCATCTTGCCATAGAAAATCAGATTGCTGAGGAAAATCCCCGACAGGTAAACCGTTATATCTCCCGGAGGATTTCTCAAGGGGTGGACAGACACAATGCAATTCATGAGGTTGTAGCTATTTTTTCTGAGTATCTTTTTGATGCCCTTAGGTATAGAAAGCCTTTTGATCGCTTAAGCTATATTCAGAAATTGAGTGAGATGAGTGAGAAAATAACCTAACTTGAAAAGGAAAAAATTGGGTGGGTTTAACGTAGACCTGACCACAGAGGTGGGTCCGGTTAAGTTAAAAAATCCGGTACTGGTTGCAGCTGGAACTTTTGGGTATGGACAGGAGTATTCCCATCATATAGATTTAAATAAATTAGGTGGAGTAATAACAAAAACTATAACCCTTTTTCCCTGTGAGGGAAATCCCCCTCCTCGCCTTACCGAATCACCTGCCGGTCTTTTAAATTCCATCGGTCTTGAAAATCCCGGGGTTGACGTCTTCATCAGAGAAAAGCTTCCTTTCTT
>QMQA01000056.1 GCA_003648845.1 Candidatus Aerophobota bacterium | reverse complement strand
GAGACAAAGAGAATAAGTTATAAAAATAAATATCTTGAAGCTGAGAAAAAATTAGCTGCCAGGAATGAGGAAATTGAGAAATTGAAAAAAGAACTCTCTTCTTTAAAAGGAAAGGTAGAGGAGCTGAAAAGAGAGGCTGAGACTTCGGATAAAGAGGCAGAGGAGTATCTTGATCACCTGAAGAGGTTGAAGGCTGATTTTGAAAACTATAAGAAGAGAATGATAAAAGAGAGGCAACAGATCATCAACTGGGCAGTAGAGGACCTGATAAAGGAATTTCTCCCGGTTCTTGATGATCTGGAAAGAGCGATTAAATGTGCCCAGGTCTCCAGGGATTTTTCCTCTCTCGTTCAAGGAATTAAAATGGTATATGATCATTTCAAGCAGCTTTTAAAAAAGAAGGGCCTTGAAGAAATATCCGCTGAGGGAGAGGAGTTTGATCCTCATCTTCATGAAGCTATTATGAGAATAGAATCCGATAAACATCCTGACAATGTGGTAGTGGAGGAGATGCGAAAAGGATACAAATTTAAAGATAGAGTGTTGCGTCCTGCTATGGTTAAGGTAAACAAGAGAACCTCTAACTGTCAGGATGGGACAGAAAGTCAGGATGAAAAGAAAAAGAAAGAATCACAATAACAGGTAGATAAGGAGGGATTTAAATGGCAGAGAAAGTTAGCAATAAAATAATTGGCATAGATCTTGGTACCACCAACTCTTGTGTTGCAGTTATGGAAGGAGATGAACCCAAGGTAATTCCCAATCAGGAAGGTGCTCGCACCACTCCTTCCGTGGTGGCTTTTACTGACAAAGGAGAGATGCTTGTTGGTGGTCCTGCTAAAAGACAGGCTATAACCAATCCGGAGAATACAGTTTATTCTGTTAAAAGGATTATAGGAAGAAGGTATGAGGAAGCTGCTGTTAAGGAAGCTCAGAAAAAAGTTTCTTACAAGATAGTTCCAGACTCTCAAGGAAGAGCTGCTGTAAATCTTAAACGGGGTACGTTTTTGCCTCAGGAAATTTCAGCCAGAGTTTTGCAAAAGATGAAACAAATTGCCGAGGATTATCTTGGTGAGAAAGTTACTCGAGCGGTAATCACTGTACCTGCCTATTTTAATGATTCTCAACGTCAGGCTACAAAGGATGCCGGAGCATTTGCCAGTCTTAAGGTGGAGATGATCCTCAATAAACCTTCTGCTGGAGATATGGCCCATAGATTGGACAAAAAAGGTGACAAGAAAATCGCTGTTTACGATCTTGGAGGAGGAACTTTTGATATCTCCATCCTTGATGTAGGGGATAATGTAGTGGAAGTTCTGGCTACCAATGGTGATACCTATCTTGGTGGAGATGATTTTGATCAGAGAATTGTAGACTGGATAGCCGATAGTTTTCAAAAAGAACACGGGATAGATCTTCGCAAAGACAGGATGGCCCTGCAAAGACTCAAGGAAGCTGCAGAAAAGGCAAAATGTGAACTCTCCTCTACCATGGAGACTCAGATAAATCTTCCCTTTATAACCGCTGATCAGTCCGGGCCCAAGCATCTCAGTATGACTTTAACCAGAGCCAGGCTGGAGCAGCTCACTGAAGATTTAATTGAGAGAACTCTTGAGCCCTGCCGTCAGGCTCTTGCTGATGCCAAGTTAAGTCCCTCTGATATAGATGAGGTTATTCTGGTAGGGGGCCAGACGCGCATGCCCAAGGTTCAGGAGGCGGTGAAGAAATTTTTTGGGAGGGAACCCCACAAGGGAGTTAATCCTGATGAGGTGGTAGCTGTGGGTGCAGCTATTCAGGGAGGAGTCCTTGCTGGAGAGGTAAAGGATATACTACTTCTTGATGTTACACCCTTATCCTTAGGGATTGAAACCCTTGGCGGTGTTTTTACCAAGTTGATTGAGAGGAACACCACCATCCCCACTAAGGCCAGTAAGATATTTACCACTGCTGCAGACAATCAAACAGCTGTTGATATTCATGTTCTCCAGGGAGAAAGAGCTATGGCCAAGGATAACAGGACTCTGGGCAGATTCCAGCTTACAGGAATTCCTCCTGCTCCCCGGGGAGTTCCACAGATAGAGGTGACCTTTGATATAGATGCGAACGGGATTGTTCATGTTAGTGCCAAGGATAAAGCTACAGGTAAAGAGCAGAGCATTACCATCAGGGAGACCGGAGCTTTGTCTGAGGAGGAAAAAGAGAAGATGATTCGCGAGGCTGAAGAGCATGCTGAGGAGGACAGAAAGAGAAGGGAACTGATAGAGATTAGAAATCAGGCTGATAATATTATCTATGCTACAGAGAAGGCCTTAAAGGAATACGGGGATAAGATCAGTGAGGCAGAGAGGAAGGAAATTCAGAATGCTATTGAAGACTTGAGAAAGTCCATGCAAAGTGAGAATGCACAGGAAATCCGGGATAAGATAACAAAGCTGGGTCAGGTTTCTCAGAAACTGGGTCAGGCTGTTTATCAGCAAGCTTCTGGACAGCAAGGAGCAGCAACAGCTTCTCAGAAGAAAGAGGAGAAGAAGAAAGGAGAAGACAACATAACTGATGCTGACTACACAGTGGAAGATTAATGGTGAGTTGAGGTGGCTAAGAGAGATTACTATGAAATTCTGGGAGTATCAAGAGATGCCTCTCCTGAAGAGATAAAAAGAGCTTACCGGCGTCTTGCTATAAAATATCATCCGGACAGAAATCCTGACAATCCAAAAGAGGCTGAGGAGAAGTTCAAGGAAGTTGCTGAAGCTTACAAGGTCCTCTCCGATCCCGAAAAAAGGAAGATTTACGATCAGTACGGTCATGCTGGTCTGGAGGCAGAAGTAGGTGCAGGAGCTGGTGGATTTAGTGGTTTTGATTTTGATCCCTTTAAGATATTTGAAGAGGTGTTTGGTCGGGATGATATATTTGGACAGGATTTATTTGGTGACTTTTTTGGCAGGACCACAACCACACGAAGAAGAGCTCAGACCGGGGCCTCTTTACAGTACAATCTTGAGATAGATTTTGAGGAGGCGGTGAATGGAGCTGAAAAAGAGCTCTCTCTTACCCGTTACGAGGTTTGTCCACGCTGTAGCGGAGAAGGGGTTGAGCCGGGATATCATCCTGAGGCTTGTCCTGCCTGTGGAGGAACTGGATACATTCAGACAAGACAGGGTTTTTTTGCCTTTACCCGGACCTGCACCCAGTGTCACGGTAGAGGAACAGTTGTTCGTCATCCCTGTCGTGAGTGTAGAGGTACAGGCAGGGTGAGAAAGACAAGAAAGATAATGGTAAAAATCCCTCCCGGTGTTGACAACGGAACTACTCTCAGACTAAGAGGAGAAGGAGAGGCAGGAGTTGAAGGTGGACCAGCGGGAGACCTTTTTGTGTCTATAAAGGTTAGACCCCATCCTCTTTTTTCACGAAAAGGAGATGATATATTTCTGGAGATTCCTATTAGTTTTGCCCTTGCTGCTCTGGGAGGAGAGGTTTCGGTACCCACCCTTAACGGGAAAGTGAAGCTTAAAATACCTGCAGGAACCCAGACCGGTAAGATATTTCGTCTGCGGGGCAGAGGAGTTCCTCATCTTCACTCTGCGGGAAGGGGTGATCAGCTGGTGAAGGTGGTGGTTGAGACTCCGGTAAACCTTACTTTAGAGCAGAAACAGCTTCTCAAAAGATTTGATGAGCTTAGCAGGGATAGCGGCCAGCCAAAAATAAAAGAGTTCTTCAGA
This sequence comes from Candidatus Aerophobota bacterium, assembly GCA_003648845.1. The sequence goes on along the minus strand of QMQA01000056.1, from coordinate 3,608 downwards.
AAGGTGAGAAACCTTTTTGGTTAAAAATTTGCAAAGGATAGCTCTGGCAACAGTTGGTTGTAAGGTTAACCAGTACGAGACCCAGCTTATAAGAGAAAGACTGGAAAGGGCCGGATATAAAATAGTTCCTTTTTCCTCGGGGGCTGATGTTTATATAATAAATACCTGCAGTGTTACACAGACTGCTGATGGAAAATCAATAGACCTTATAAAGCGAGCTTTTAAAAAAAACAGTTCGGCAAAAATCCTGGTAACCGGTTGTCTGGTAGAAGCTGATTCTGAAAGGATAAAAAATAAAGTTCCCTCCTGCCTGATAATAAAAAATTCGGATAAATTAAAAATCGATACTCTACTTTCCCTGCAAAAACCTTCAGATGATGATTTTACTATCCACAGCTTTTTCGGTCATGAGAGAGCCTTTGTTAAGGTGGAGGATGGATGTGATCAATTCTGCAGTTATTGTAGGATTCCCTATGTGCGGGGAAATAAAATCCGCAGTAGAAAACCTGAAGAGGTTTTCTCTGAGATAAAACAGCTTTACAGAGCAGGTTACAGGGAGATTGTTCTTACCGGTGTGAATCTTGCCCTTTATGGAAAAGACCTCAATCCTCCCGTTTCTTTGACTCATCTTTTGGAGAGGGTCTCTTTCTGTATAAGTGAAGAAGGTAGAATAAGACTGAGCTCCCTGGAACCCCATCTTATCCCTGAAGGGCTTCTGGATTTAATGGCATCTACTCCTTTCATCTGTCCCCATCTTCACCTTGCTTTCCAAAGTGGCGATGATGAGATTCTTCAAAGGATGGGCAGGAAGTATACCACTTCCTGGCTGAGGGAGCTGGTGGGCAGTATCAGGCAAAAAATTCCTGATGCTGGGTTAAGTGGTGATGTCATAGTTGGTTTTCCTGGAGAAAGAGAGGATAATTTTTACAGAACCCTCCAATTTATAAAAGAGGCTGGATTTCACAGATTGCATATATTTCCCTTTTCTTCCCGTCCTGAAACTCCTGCCTCTAAGATGAAACCAAAGGTGTCGGAGAGGATAAAAAAGCAAAGGGGCAAGATACTTAAGGAATTATCCCTGAATCTTTCCAGAGAATTTATAGAAAGATTTATCGGAAAAAACCTCCCTGTCCTGATTGAAAGTAAAAGGGATGTTAGGACCGGCTATCTGACCGGATATACCCACAACTACATTAAGGTTCTTGCCTGTTACCGAAATAATATAAATCAGCTCACGGGGAAAATTGTCCAGGTGAAAATAATCAGAGCAGAGCCAGGATACGCACTGGGAGAGATAGTTTGAATTGACGTCTTTTTAAAAAAAATTAAAATAGCCTGAGTTTCTGTTTTTAAAATTTGTGGTAGAAGGGAGAAGGATTGAGAGCACCGATAAAATTAAAGGACTTATCAGGCAAAGATTATCACAGGCTGATTGAAAGATCGGCCTTTCAGCTTGAGAAAACTATTCCCAAAGTCATTCCCATAATAAACCAGGTGAGAGAAAAAGGGGATGAGGCAGTCGTGGATCTCACCAGAAGATTTGATGGAGTTGATCTTTCCCCAACCTCTCTCAGGGTTGGCTCCCAAAAGATTAAGCAGGCTTATAAAAAGGTTTCCCCTTCCTTGATAGATTCTTTAAGAAAAATGTGCAAGCAGGTTAAAGATTTCCATCGTAACCAGCTAAAGCTGAGGAGAAACTGGTCCATTGTCAAAACTTTGTCCGGTTCCTATACTCTGGGAGAATTTTTTTCTCCCGTGGAGAAGGCTGCAATATACGTTCCTGGGGGGAAAGCCAGCTACCCATCTACTGCCATAATGGGATGTGTTCCTGCTAAATTAGCCGGTGTATCGGAGGTTGTAGTTTGCAGTCCTCCTTCCTCTGGAGGAGAGATAGCTCCCGAGGTTCTGGTTGCATCTGATATTGCAGGTGCAGACCTGGTTATAAATGCGGGAGGAGCCCAGGTGGTTGCTGCTGTTGCCTATGGAACAGAAACCATTCCTAAGGTAGATGTTATAGCAGGGCCGGGAAATATATATGTTACCGCTGCCAAGGCTTATCTTGCCAGTCTTGGTCAGGTGGGAATTGATTGCCCAGCAGGTCCCAGTGAGATTTTAACTATAGCTGATGATTCCGCTCCTCCTGTGTACGTTGTATGGGATATACTGGCTCAAGCAGAGCACGATGAAGCATCTTATGCTCTTGTGGTTACAACTTCAGAGAAACTGGCCAGGGAGATTTACACCAGGATAGAAGAGGAGATGAGGTTTGCCCGGAGAAAAAATATAATTCGCTCCTGTCTTAACAGCAACGGATTTATTCTTCTGGTGGACACTCTTGAGGAGGCAGCAGAGTTTGCTAACAGATTTGCTCCAGAACATCTTGAGATAATAACCCAAAATCCTGATGAAATCTTGCCCCTTATAAAAAATGCAGGCTCTGTTTTTTTAGGTCCTTTCTCACCGGTTGCTGCCGGGGATTATTTTACCGGTTGTAACCACATTTTGCCCACAGGAGGAGCTGCAAGATGTTTATCCGGACTTTCGGTAAATACTTTTCTTAAAAGGATAACCTATCAAAAACTTTCTCTTGAGGCTCTTTCCAGAATGAGGGGGCCCGTATCACATCTTGCCTCCAAAGAAGGTTTTCAGGCCCATCTCAGGTCTGTTGAAACCCGCCTTAAAAATTAGCCTTTTCTTGTCAACTTATTCTGCATTTTTTATCATAGTACCAAGGCGCTTCTATGGATAGAGGACTAATTTCATATATAGCTGCAGCTTGTGGTTTTTCTTTTGTTATTTTTATTTCCTCGCCAGTATTTACTTCTCAGCAAAAAGACACCTTCTCCTGTCTGTGGGAGAATGCTCAAAAAATTCTCTATTCTGACCCCGAACTCTGGAATATAGATTTTCCTTCCACCCTGAAAGATGAAGTAGCTGAACCTCTGCCTCCTGCTACCCCCTCTCTTGTGGTTAAGGGCAGGAAGGTAATAGGGGTAAAGTATACCCGGTTTAGTTACCCTGATCCCTGGGTGAGTGAAGATAAACCAACCTCAAGTACAGAAGTTGAGCAGGAGCTGCAGATTAAAGCAAGGGGAAAGGTTGGCAGGAGGGTAACCGTTAATCTTGATTACGATGATACTGCTCCCAGAACAGAGCAGCAGAAGATAAACCTTGTTTATAAAGGAGACGAAAATGAGTTTATTCAAGAGGTTGTCCTGGGAGATATTCATCTCAGTCTCCCAAAGACTCATTTTACCTCTTACGACAAGTCTCTTTTTGGGGCAAAAATTAAAGCGGGGTGGGGAAATTTTTATTTTACCGGCATTGGCTCTTTGACCAGAGGGCTGCACGAGGTAAAGACCTTTACGGGGAAAACTACCACCGAGGAGAGAGAAATTCCCGATACAGGTTATACAAAAAGGACTTACTTCAAAGTCTTTTTTGACCGGGACTATCCTCCTGATGAGTTTGGCAATCCTTCCTTCTCTTACACTGAAGGCTCTGTAGAGGTCTGGATTGATGATCAGGATGGAAGCAATAACCAGTCTGCAAGCTGGATGACAGTTGAGCCGGTATCCGGTGATACTTCCTACACTGGCTGGTTTGAT
>QMQA01000055.1 GCA_003648845.1 Candidatus Aerophobota bacterium | reverse complement strand
CTTCCAATCGCTATATCTATCTTGTCCTCTTTACCGTTTTCTGTTTGGGACTTGTGGGTCTTGTAGATGATATAATCAAGAAACTTAGAAAAAGTTCCCGGGGATTATCTACGAAAATCAAATTAGCTCTTCAAAGTGGAGTCTGTTTTGCTGTTGTCTTTTTAATTTATTGTATTTATCCTGAGGTTTCTACCCGTGTGGAAATACCCTTTACCTCTCTTCAAATAGAGCTTGGTTTGATTTATTTTGTTCTTGTTGTATGTATAATTCTGGGCTCTTCCAATGCGGTTAATATAAGCGATGGTCTGGATGGGTTAGCAGCAGGATGTATGATTGCACCAGCAGCTACATTTATTGCAATTTCCTTTATCCAGCAGGATTTTCATTTATCCACTTTTGTTAACGGAATTTATTTCCTAGAGATGAGGGAACTTGCATTTTTCTGGTGTACCCTGCTGGGAGCCATCTTAGGATTTTTGAAGTATAACAGGTATCCGGCTGCAATGTTTATGGGTGGAGTAGGCTCTGAAAGTCTGGGAGGAGCTCTTGGAATAAGTGCAGTCCTTTTAAAGAAAGAACTTCTGCTCCTGATTATTGGTGGGGTCTTTGTAGTTGAGGCTTTATCAGTTGGTCTTCAGATTATTTCCTTCAGGTTAACGGGCAAGAGAATCTTTAAAATGGCACCAATCCATCATCATTTTGAACTCAGTGGATTGGAGGAGTCACAAATTGTAAGCCGTTTTTGGATAGCTTCTTTCCTTTTTTCCACAGTAGCTTTTTTAAGCATTATCTTCCCTGCAATTCATAACTTACTTGCCGGTCTCAAAAGGTAGAGGAGAGTTTATTGTGGATTATCAATCAGTTTTAATTCTGGGCCTGGGAAAGAGTGGAAAGGAAGCAGCTTTTCTTTTGAAAGAAAAGGGAGCAGAGGTAACGGTTGCAGAACTTGAGGAAAAATTCTCAACTCTGCAGAAAAAAAAGGAGCTGGAAAGGTTCGGTGTGAGAGTAATTTTTGGTTCTCATCGGGGAACTCTTTTGAAAAAGAAAAATCTGGTTATTCTTTCTCCTGGAGTATCAAATGATTTACCCATTGTTAAAAAAGCACGCTCTCTTAATATTCCGGTGATAAGTGAGCTGGATTTTGCCAGCCGTTTTATACCCCGGAAAAATCTAATAGCAATAACAGGTACCAACGGTAAAACTACCACAGCTTTTTTAACCTACAAAATACTTAAAAAAAGCGAGCTATCGGTTAAACTCGGTGGAAATATAGGAATTCCTCTCTCTCGACTGGCAAGATCCTCTTTTTCTCTAAACTCATCCTGCAGGATAGTAACAGAGGTTAGCAGTTTTCAACTGGAGATGAGCCCGACTTTTTCTCCCCATATTTACTGCGTTCTTAACATTAGCCCTGACCATCTTGATCGCCACTCTTCTTTTTCAGAGTACAGAAAAATTAAAGCAGCACCGCTTTTCAGGATGAAAAAAGATGATTTTGCGATTTTAAATTATGACCAATACCCGGTTAAATCTCTGGGAAATGTCACTCAGGCTAAAGTGATTTTTTTCAGCCAGAGACAAAAACTGAATGAGGGGTTATTTATTGATAATAACCGCATAGTGGCAAATATTGGAAAAACCAGGGTTCATATTCCCCTGGATAATCTCCAGCCTCATAAATTCCACAACTGGGAAAATGTGCTCTGTGCTGTAGCCTGCGCTCTAATTGAGAAAGTAACTCCAGAATTAATAAGAGATTCTCTCCTTGGTTATAAGCCTTTACCACACCGTCAGCAGTTGATAGAAGAGATAGATGGGGTTAAATTTATTGATGATTCCAAGGCTACAAATCGAGCAGCTGTGGAAAACTTAGTGGGGTCTCTAACCAGCCCCGCGGTTTTGATAATGGGAGGCAAAGATAAAGGCGATGATTTTTCCAGTCTGAAAAGATATTTTCCCGGGAAGGTGAAAAACCTGATAGTAATAGGTGAGGCAAAAAACAGAATTAAAAGACAACTTGAGGGGGCTGTCCCTATCATGGAGTCCAGCAGTTTGAAAGAAGCAGTGAGATTAGCCTTTTCTTTAAGTGAAAAAGGGGGTCTTGTTGTCCTCTGTCCGGGATGTTCCAGTTTTGATGAATTTATAAGCTACAGACACAGAGGTAGAGTATTTAAAAAGGAGGTGAAAAAACTAAAGAAAGAAATTGAAGAAAAAAATTCAGTTTGATTTGCCTCTTCTTGTAGTTGCTCTTTTATTAACGGGGTTAGGCATCCTGGCCATTTTTAGTGCCAGTGCTCCTTATGGATACATAGGAAAAGGAGCGACCCACAAGTGGGCTATAAATCAGGTAAGGTGGTTTTTGATAGGGCTCGCTTTTTTATTTTTAGCCAGCAGAATAAACTACCACTTTTATCAGAAAATAGATAAAGCTGTTATTTTCTGTGTTTTTCTTTTTCTTATTTTGGTTTTTGTTCCAGGAATGGCAAGGCAGATAAGAGGGGTACATCGCTGGATAACTTTTGGTAATTTTCGTATCCAGCCAAGTGAGCTGGCAAAGATAGGTATGGTTATATATCTTTCCTCTTCTCTCGTGAGAAAAAAAGATAAAATAGATAGTTTTATCCAGGGTTTCCTTCCCTACTTTATAATTCTTTCTTTTGTTTTTTTTCTGGTGATGATTGAACCGGATCTTGGTTCTGCCCTTATTATCGTTGCTACAGGTTTTGTGGTTCTTTATGCAGGAGGGGCAAGGATCAGTCATATTCTCTATGTTATCTGTTTGGGACTTGTTCCCCTCTATTTTTCTATCTTCGAAATTGGCTACCGTAAGAATAGAATAATAGCTTTTTTAAACCCGGAAAGTGATCCTCTGGGAATTGGTTTTCAACCACTTCATCTTAAAATGTCCCTTGGTTCAGGAGGTTTTTGGGGGCTTGGGCCCGGTCAGGGCAAACAAAAGCTTTTTTATCTACCAACTCCTCACACCGATTCCATATTTGCAGTAATTGGTGAAGAATTTGGATTTTTAGGAACAAGCTTTATTCTTTTTATGTTTGTTATATTTACCATAAGGGGTCTAAAAATAGCCATGGGAGCGAAAGATGATTTGGGCAAACTTCTGGCTGTAGGGTTAACCTGCCTTATAAGCGGTCAGGCACTTATAAATATGGGAGTGGCTACTGTAATTTTACCTACCACAGGATCCACTCTTCCTTTTATAAGCTATGGAGGGTCCTCACTTCTGGTCTCACTTATTGCCGTGGGCATCCTCTTGAATATATCCAGGCATAATTCTAAAATAAAACAAGACAATGCTTGAAGTTGAGTTAAAAGCAAGAGTGGATCAAGAGTATATACGAAAAAAACTCTTAAAAGAAGGAGTTAAACCCGTAAAAAAAGAAAAACAGGTGGATACATATTTTAATCATCCCTGTCATGATTTTAAGTCAAAAGATGAGGCTCTGAGAGTGAGACAGGCAGAAGGAAGGTTATATCTTACATTTAAAGGACCCAGAGTTGATACTGAAACTAAAACCAGAGAAGAGCTGGAAGTTGAGGTAAAAGGAGACATATTTGCCTTACTTGAGGCTTTGGGGTTTGTCCCCTCTAAAAAAATAATAAAAGAAAGAGAAACCTACCGGTGGGAGGGGCTAAAATTATTTCTGGATAAGGTAGAAGGACTGGGCAGTTTTTTGGAGATAGAGGGAAAAGAAGTGAACGAAAAAGGGAAAATTTTTCATCTTTTTAATAAACTGGGCATCCATAGTGACCGTTTCATAAAAAAATCTTATCTGGAGCTAATCATGGAGGAAGGTGGAGAAAAATGAGTAAGAAAACCCTGGGAAAGATAAAAAAACCATCTGTAGAAGAATACAAAAGATATGGCAAAAAAAGAAAGCTGTATCTTGTGCCGCTATTGATTTCAGGAGAGGAAATGGACATATCCGAGGATTATAAAAACAAACTTAAAAAATACTGGAAACAGGTGGAAGCACGCCTGGGTGAGCTTGAGGAAAAAATAGGCCGGGTCACAAAAATTTACTGTGAAATGGTTGACAGAGAAGGAGAGAAGGCAGAGGAGGTTATCCAGAAAATGGATAAGATGCTCTGGCAGATGGTCAAGTATTTCTTAGATAAGGGAGCAAGATTGAAAGGGATTGAAGATGCTGTCCTTTTGAGAGAACATTTTGACTGGCTGAGATGCCTTTCTTTAAATTTAAAAAGTGACAGGGTAAAAGGTTTTATCACAAGCTTTTTCGCTCAAAATTTAAGAGAAAGAGATGAACATATATCAGGAGTGATAAACAAGGACCTTGGTCCAGAAGAGATAGCAGTTCTTTTTATAAGAGAGAATAATTCTTTGAAACTCGCCCGGGATATAGAGATATTTAGAATCTTCCCTCCTGTGCTTAATGAGCTTCGCAATTACTTTCAAAGAAAATAACTACTCCATCTTATATATGAGATAAATTCCCGCCATAATAAATAAAATATTGGGTATCCAGGCGGAAAAAAAGGGGTCTAATACCCCGCTTTTTCCCAGAGTTTTAAAAAGAGCCATCAATTCATAATACCCAAAGCTCATTAAAAGTCCTGTAGCCAGACTTGCTCCTCTTCCTCGCCTCATTATGACTCCCAGGGGTATTGTTACCAGCATTAAAATAAAATTAGCAAATGGAGATGAGAATTTAAATTGAAGCTCTGTTTCCAGGTCCAGAGTATTAAAACCACTTTTACTGTACTCCCCGATATATCCAGTTAGCTCAGATATACTCATCCTCTCGGGAGGGAAGTAAGTACGGGTGAAATAACGGGGCTCTTTGTTAACAGGAAGAATTTTTTTAATAAATGGTTTTTCCTTTGGTTTCCGGTTCAGGATATATTCTCTTCCTTCTTCAAGGAGCCACATCCCTCTCTTCCATTTAGCTCTTCTGGCTAAGGTAAGAGTATTAGGCAAAGAGTTTTTGTAAATAAGCACATCCTGCATCAGACCCTCCTCGGTATTTAAAGAGCGAACGTAAAATATATAATCAGGAGGGACGGCTATAAAGATATTCTTCTGAACCTTAGTTTCTGTTATTTGCATAAAATTTTTTTCTTTGATTTTATGAGAGAGGTGATTCACCTCGTAAACCAGGGTATTATCAATAAAAAGGAGAGAAAATCCTATTACCAGTCCTGCTGTGAACAAAGGTAAGGTAGCTCTCTTTGCAGATATCCCGCTTATCAGCATAGCATGGAGCTGGTTGGTAGATCCCAGGTAAGAGGTTACAAATAAGGTTGAAATTATTACTGAGATGGGGCTTAATACTACAAAAAGATAGGGGATTTGAAGAAGGTAGTAAAGGACAACATGAAAAATACTTGCCTCCTTTTTCAAGTTCCCCATAGAGGTGAAAAAATCGGTTAAAATGAATACAGCTATGAAGAAAAATACAAAAAGAAAATAGTATCTCAAGAATTCTCTTGTTATGTATCTGTCCAGAACCTTCATATTTTACCTTTTTATCATCTCTATGTTAAGCCAAACTCCTAAGGCAAGAAGGATAAAATTGGGAATCCAGGCTCCCAGAAAAGGGGAGAGCAGTTCCGCTTTAGCTAAGAAATTACCCGCAAGAAAAAAAATATAATAAACAATTACCACTATAAGACTTATTCCCAGACTTATAGACTTATCTCCGCGTTCTACCTTTATGCCCAGAGGGATAGCAAGAATACCCAGAATAAAAGTAGCAAAAGGAATAGCTATTCTTCCCTGAAGATCAATTTCCAGTTTTTTTCTTTCCTCCGGAGACAGTCCTTTTTCTCTTAACTTATTTTTTATTTCGGTAAAGGTCATATCCCAGCTTTCTTTTTTTAATTTTTTTTCTGCATAATTCTCAGCATGCAGGTAGATCGTCTGCTGGTCAAATTCTCCGTACTGGAAAAGTTTATAATTAGCACCAGATCTGTAAAGTTTTACACCTTCAAGAAGGATTCTCTCTTTTATTATTTTTCCCTTGCGGGCAATACTTATCTGAGGGAATTTTTGATTGGAGAAGGGTAAAAACTCGTACAACATTATCTGTCGCATCATGCCTGTTTTTTCGTCTAATTCGAAAGTGTAGATTTTCTTATCATTTATACTAATAATAGTTTTTTCTTTAAGCTGCAGCGCAGGGCGATGCAGGAGAACTTCTTGATAGGTGCTTTTATACCTCTGATTACACCAGGGGGTGAGGAGAGCAGAAAATAAAAGGGAGATAAAGGTTAAAAGGATTGCAAAAAAGAGCACAGGAGACTCAATCTGGAGAAGGCTTATCCCTGAACTTCTAAGGGCTGTTATTTCCCCATCGGCACTTAAGCGGCCAAAACTGAGCAAAATAGAGAAAAGAAGAGATACAGGAACGACAATATCAAAAAAAGAAGGGAGGGAAAAAAGTATCAGTTCTAATACCTTCAATAAAGGAACACTTTCTACAAATATGAGTCTTGTCAGGTCAAATATAATTCCCACAAAGAGAATAAAGTTAAAAAATAAAAATCCGAATAAAAAGGGCCAGAGTGTTTCTTTTAAAATATAGCGATGAATTATTTTCATTCTGATTCAGTAGATTTTATCTATTCTGGTTTCCGGGTAATAAAACCGGAGAATCTCCTCAGTGGTGTAGCCCATCTTTCCCATTTTCGCAGCTCCCCACTGAGACATGCCTACCCCATGCCCCCACCCCTTACCTCTAAACACAAATTCGTCTTTTTCATTTTCTACTTGAAAAAAAGTGCTGCGCAGAACATTAAATCCCATGATTTCGCGTAATTTCTTTCCAGGAATAATTTGAGAGGTATTCTCAGCCAAAATGAGCAATAATTTACATCGACCGGAGGTATCCTTTTCCAGGATTTTGAGTGCTTTAATCCCTTTTAATCTGAGTCCAATTTTCTGAAGAATCTCTTCCAGCTTTTGCTTTGATATTCTTACTGTCCATCTGGAGTAAGGCGAGAGGGTAGAAAAAGGGTCAGGTTGCGCTCTAAGGTAGGGAAAATCTTCTCCCCACACTTCCCTGCTGCTTGCTGTGTATCCTCCGCTACAGGCATGGTAAACAGAATTTACAGGTTCTCCTTGATAAACAAGGATTTCTCCTCTGGTCAGGTCCACAGCAATTCTTCCTCGAGCATCCTCAGCCTTTATCCCTCCATATGCCTGATGCGCAGGCAGGTTTGTAATCAAAGAATTGCCTTCCCATAGTTTTCTTATAGCGTATGTTCTTGCTACAATAGCTTGAGCACAGAGAGTAGATAAGGGCCATTCAGGAGATATCTCTAATTTTATTAAACCATAAAGGTACTCTTCCAGGGAAAGAGTGTT
>QMQA01000054.1 GCA_003648845.1 Candidatus Aerophobota bacterium | reverse complement strand
TTGGCTTGGTAATAATTTCCTTTGGTATCATAATCTTGCCAATATCATGAAGAAGAGCTGCCTCACCCAGTAAGGCCAACAACTCCTGGTTAAGCTTTAACCGTTTGCCTATAAGGATACTTAGCAAAGCCACATTGACTGAGTGTCGAAAGGTATAGTCATGGTAGCTTTTTATGTTGAATAAACCTCTCAAGGTAGACTGATCCTTTATTGCCGTTTTCAATAGCCCTTGGACGATTAAGTTGATGCTTCCAGGAGAGAAAGAGCCGCCTTCCAGCACTGTTTTAAAGATATTTTCAATTCTTGAGACAGCCCTTTGATACTCACTTTCTGATTTACGAGCCATCAGTTTGGCCTCTTTTTCTGAGAGCTCCAGGGGTAAGATCCTGCTCACAGTGATGTGATTTATTCCTCTCTGCCGCAACTCCTCACTGAGCAATTTGGAAGCAGGGCCAGTATGTCTGTGTTCATTAAGGTAGACTATCAATGAAACCAACTCTTTTGCTGTTGTACCAGGCTGGAAGCTGATTCTGGTAATCCCTGTATCTGTGATTTCCCTGACAAACCTGGCAAATTCAAGGCTTTCCTGACGAAAAGAGTGTTCGTTAATGAACACTTCCTCACCAACAATACTTATCTCTGCCTTCTTTTCCTGAGCTATCAGTGCTTCAATAACTTCCAGGAGCTTTTCAACTTTTTCCTGAACCATAGGATGTGCATCAGGAAAAAGAGAAAGCACATGTTTTGCACCAATCAGAGTTCTAAGTAACTCAAATTTTTCCATCTTTTCCTACCGACTTTTGCCGGGGAGAAAACTTTTCTCAACTATCTTTAAGATTTTACGGGCCCTTAGAACGATAAGCAAAAACTTCCAGTTCCAGAAGAGAAATCGCAACCGACCCAGACGACGAAGCAACTTCACAATATCCCCACCGCTCATTGCTTCAAGAGCCTCAAGCAACTTTAAAGTAACAAAAATGTCCTTTTGGAGAAAATCAGGTCTTGAGAGGAGTCTGATTGCGTAAGGTTGTAAGATGTCTCCGGGTAGACCTGCCAGATGTTCAGCAGCCATCCTTCTGAACAGACGATTCTCGGATTCTAACAGGAAGATAATCTTTTCAACGGCAACTGGACTGGCAATTAAAGCTAAGGATCGGATAGCTTCCCTTACAACTTTGGGATGTTGATAATTGAAAGTCTGAGCAATGATGTTCTCGCTTCCTGGACCAAGACGGCCCAACAACCATACGATATTACGAACCACATACCAGTGGGGGTGGCTTATGTAGGAGGAGAGGTTGTTAGCATCATACGAGGGGGCAAGTTTAAGCATAATGTTTATAACTGTTCGTCGAACAGAAAGATGCTCTTCGCTATCCAAAATCTGGATAAATACAGGAATAGCAAATTCACCTAAGTCGCCCAGAAGATCAAGGTATTGTTTTTTTCGTTCCTCATCTTTGTCCAGATGATATTTCTTTACCAATCGCTGGACAAGGCTACCGGACGCAAGTGAAGAAAGTATCTCTCTGACCAGGGTCTCAGTCACAGATCTTTTACCTGAACCATTGCCTGCCATTGCCCGCAGATGGCTCAGCCAGATAGCTAAATCTTGCCAGCGTTCCCTGTTAATAAGCTGCGTCAAAAGATTGGAAATTCTATCGGCAAAACCACGACAGGTCTCCAGGTCCCTTTCCAGCTGTATCAGGTTAAAAAGGCACTGCAGCTCGGTTTTAACTGGATCAATTTTATTCAATTGCAACTGAAGACTTTTCAGCAGCTCTCTATCCCGGGAGTTCAAAGTTATATCCAGGTTTTGTAACCAATCCGAGCTAACACCAAAAGAAATTCTACCTTTTGTAAAATTTTGACTTTGATTTTCAAGATCCATTATTTCTATATCTCGCTTCTTTGCCTGGAATGGTGGAATATCATCTATCTGGTACCCTCTTTTCTTCAATTCGTTTTCCAGCAGGGGCAAGATAGAAGACTTTCGCCTCTCTGGTAGATGAAGGTTATCTAAAGCCTGTGCAAAAGCCCTGGGTAGAGAAATACCCACCTTGCTCAGGCTGGTAAGAGCACGAACCAGGTCAAAGTCGGATAGAAAACGTAGAATTTCCCCTTCCTCTTGGTTTTCCAGCAGAGCAGGAAGTAAAGAATTACAAATTAGTTGTTCTTTAATTTCGGGACTCATTTTTACAATTGAACGGGCAATTCTCTGGAAAACCTCGCTTTTTTGCCGGGAGTCAAATATCTCAAGGATCTGCTGTATCTCTATAAACTTCTGACCAACAAGTTTTCCCCACTTCCTGAGGTCTTCTTCATGTCTGGACAGATCGGACAGAAGGTGAGATAACCGTTGATGATCATCGATTAACCTGTTAATTTCATCCACAGGTAGAGAAGTTAAATCGAGATCGGCATCAATCTTAACAGCTATTCGAGGCTGGCGGGTAACATACCTCCGGGCAGTCTGCTTCTGACTGAGAGATTCCTGTATTTCTCGCTTTCTTCGACTAATTATATCCGCCAGGAATTTGGTGAAGGCTTCTTCCGTCTCTATTATCCTGGGAGGACCAGATTCCACCACCCGAATATGCTTAATACCTTCTTCTGAGAGAACATTGGAAATACCCCCTTTTCTGGCCAATTCTCTTGGATTCATTCCCAATATCCAGCAGAAATTTCTCATCTCCTTCTCACTAATATTACGCTCGATGGTCAACTTATCTATACCAAATACATAGAGCTGGCGGGTAAGATGGTGAAGCCCGGGATGATCTCCGGAAAGAGATGCCTCTTCAAAAAAAAGATTTTCTGAGGTTACTGCAAAGGTAATCCCTTGCTTTGTTTCAAGTTCAGATAGATGCTGCAAGCACTCCTTAAGAGCTATCTGGCCCATAGGATTATTTTCGGGGTAAAAATGCAAAATCTTGGCAGTTTTAACCAGGGACTTAAGAAAATCCTCAACTTTTTGTATGGTTGGATCGGCTACTTTCATAGGTATCTCTCAATACCTAATTTATTTTCTTTTCCCATAACTATTATAAAAGAAAAAATATTTCATGTCCACCATTCGCTCTCTATTTTACAGGAAAAGAGCTTTTCCTTTAGCTTAAGAGGTGACAGGAGGCAATTTAAAAAGAAGTGTTTAAGATACAAAGGGGTTACCTTTTATATAAAATCTGAGTTTTTTATCAAGACCTCTCTTTATCCCTCTCCTGGGAGTGCACTCTATCTTAAAAACTTCTTTATCTCCTTCAGCAATAAAAAGTTTACCTTTTGTGAGATTATGTCCATTAAAACTCCCATCAATACCAAAGGCTTCAGTCAATCTGGCAGGTCCTTTGGTTAGTTCGTGCAATCGAACCCTTTTTCTATTTTTCCTCATTACATCTATCCCTTCCAGGGGTTCAAGAGCCCTAATAAGGACTGCTCCAGGAACACCTTCTTTCTCTGTTACCACATTAAGCAAAAAATGCATTCCATAGGTAAAATATACATAAGAGGTTCCAGGAGGTCCCCACATAATAGCAGACCTTTTAGTCTTTCCTCTATAGCTGTGAGAGGCAGGATCTCCTACACCGTAATAGGCTTCTGTTTCAACTATTTTTCCTACCAGTTTCCCCCGGGAACTATAGTGTACAAGAAGCTTTCCCAGAAGCTCTTTCGCTACGAGTTTGGTATCCCGGGCATAAAAGCTGGGAGGCAGGGCCTTCACTTTTTCCTTTACCTCCAAATGCAGGTAAAATCCCCTCTGGTTCAATTAGTTTTTAATCCATTTTCCTTAGATGCCGGGAAAGATTATCAATTGAACATTCGGAAAAATGCAATTTGTGATGCTCCAATGCTCTGGTGTACTTAAGTCCGCTTCCTGTAATAATACAAACTACTTTGTCATTTCTTAAAATTTTCCCTTCTTTAATTAATCTTTTCAATGCTGCTACTGAAACTGCTGATGCTGGCTGACAGAAAATCCCCTTTTTAGCTAGCAGACTCTGTGCTTCAATAATCTCCGGATCGGTCACCCAAACAAATAAACCTCTGTATTTTCTAAGTTTTCTTAAAACCTCATTTCCACTTGGAGGTAATGGATTCTCTATTGCATGAGCAATTGTATGTGGAGTTTTGATCCTTTCAATTTTGTCTTTACTACTTATATAGGCATTTACAATAGGACTGCATCCCTTTGCCTGGGCACAGACAATCCTCGGAATTTTTTCTATTATTCCGGCCTTGTTAAATTCTATAAATCCCTTCAGTATTCCTCGAAGATTTCCGCCAGAGCTGGTCGGAACAATTACAAAATCTGGAACATCAAAGTTTAGCTGTTCACAGATCTCAAAAGAGATGGATTTATAGCCTTCGATTCTGAATGGCACATCGGAATTTAAAAAATAAATTTTTGCTTCCTGTCCGACCTCTAAACTTTTAAAATATAACTCCCCGTAATCACCACTTACTTTAACTAATACAGGATTATAAATAGCAACCGGTGCTAATTTCTCATCAGGAATCTGTGAGCCAACCAGTATGAAAGTCTTCAGTTTTGCTCTTGCACCATATGCGGCAACAGAAACAGCCATATTTCCGGTTGATACTGTTCCAATCTTGGTATAACCTAAGGAAATGGCGTGCAATAATCCCACAATGGTTCCTCTGTCTTTAAATGACCAGGTAGGGTTTTGAGTCTCATTTTTAATATACACCGACCTGTAGTCCGGGATATTTAATTTAACCAGAGGTGTAAAACCTTCATGTAGAGTTTCACTACTACTCTCCTCCAGAACAAAAAAATCTTTATACCTTTCTAAAATAGTCTGTTTCAGGATATTGCCTTTGTTAATTTCCCCTCTGGTAATTAGCTCAACCTCAAGGGGTTCATTGCAATTTCTGCATCTTGGAAAACTTTCAGTAAGAGGATATTTCCGGTTGCAGCCGGTGCAGATTAATTTAGGTTTCATTTTTTACCCTCGTTTCCTGAGAATATATTCCTTGACATTTCACTGTAGTTGTTACATATTATTACCACTATCATAAAAAGAGGCAAGAGATGAAAAAAGTAAGAAAGATAGAAATAGTTTTATCTTTATTGTTTTTTTTAACTTTATCCCAGGTAGTGGTTGCCAGTGAGAATCCAGAGCAGTATCCATCTCGTGGAAGTTTTGGCATCGGTATGGTTATTCCCGCAGGCATAACTTTAAAGTACTGGACAAGTTCGGTTAATGGCCTGGATTTGAAGCTCGGATGGGGCCAGGATAAAGAAAAATCACGACTCTGTTTTGATTATCTCTGGCATAATTTCAACTTCTTTGAAGAATCAAAAAGTCAGAAATTAGCCTTTTACTATGGCCTTGGAGGCAAACTCCACTTTGGTGAATACAACGATTATATCGGCTTGAGGATGGTATTTGGGGTTAGTTATATATTTCCAACCACTCCTTTCGATCTTTTCCTGGAGCTTTCCCCTACTCTTCTGCTTTCACCAGAGACAAATTTTGAAACCGATGCCGGCATCGGTTTAAGATACTTTTTCAGGTAGTAATATTTATCTTGTTAACTTCTTCCTTTTTTAATCTCCTCTACAAACTTTTTGGCATTTTCTGTAATGACCTGGTATCTTCCCTCCATCAGGGCTTTTTTATCAACAAGGGAGCCTCCCACTGAAATAACTGCTGCACCCGCTTTGATGAAATCCTTAGCATTGTTCAAATTGACACCACCTGTAGGGTTTAGAAGAACGTGAGGTAAAGGAGCTTTTATCGCCTTGATGTAAGATGGCCCTCCCAGGTTACTTACAGGAAAAACTTTTACAAGATCAGCCCCAGTTTCCCAGGCTGTAAGTATCTCTGTAGGAGTCATAGCACCGGGAATGGCTATTACACTATATCTCTTGCAAGTTTTGAGCACCTCAAGGTTAAGACAGGGTCCTACAACAAATTTAGCTCCTGCCAGAATGCAAAGCCTGGCAGTTTCACTGTCCAGGACAGTACCTGCCCCGAGAAGGACATCTTTGTCTAACCTGCTATTCACTTCCCTCATAACCTCAATTGCTCCAGGAATGGTCATGGCAATTTCAATAGTATTTATACCTCCCCCCAGTATTGCCTCAACTACCCTTAAAGCCCTGTCAGAGGAGTCTGCTCTAACAACGGGTATAATCCCCACCTCAAGTAAAAGCTTGAGATTTTTGTTCTTCTCGTCCATATAGTCTGCTCCCTTATTTAGATTTGAAAAACCCCTCCAGCACCTTTTCGATTTCCTTCTTCTCAGGAGAACAGCCTTCAATATAAATTCAACATAAAAGTGTTTTGCAAGGCTTTTAGCACACTCTCCGATAAATACGGTATTTTTCCTGCAATTTTTTCCTTTTCCCCTGCCACCAGTCTCAGGAGTGCTATCATCTCACCTTTCTTTTTCCCAAGATCAAAAAGAACAGATAATGTAGGAATAACACACCCACAGCAAGCATGGTCAAGTGTGCTCGTCCTCTAAAGGATTACTCCGAGATACAAGCTGCCACCATATCTCCTATCTCGTCAGTCTTCAGTCCACTTCTTGTAGATAGATTCTTTAATTTACCCGAGGCAAGGGTTTTAATAACAGCTTTTTCTACAGTTTCCGCTGCCTCTTTCTCACCTATCGTATCAAGTAACATCTGCATGGCGCAAATGGCTGCCATTGGATTTATCACATTCTTACCCGCATATTTAGGAGCGGAACCATGAATGGGTTCGAACATAGAAACTCCTTGGGGATTAATATTGGCGCCTGCTGCTATTCCCAATCCTCCCTGAATCATTGCACCAAGGTCGGTAATTATGTCTCCAAACATATTACAGGTAACAATAACATCAAACCACTCTGGATTCTTTACCATCCACATACAGGTAGCATCTACAAAGGCATATTCTTTTTCGATATCAGGATATTCCTCCCCTACCCTTCCAAAAACCCTCCTCCACAGATCATGTGCATAGGTTAAAACATTTGCCTTATCACAGAGGGTTACTTTTTTCTTTTTGTTTCTTTTTCTGGCATACTCAAATGCATATCTTATACACCGCTCAACGCCCTTTCTTGTATTTATCATTTCCTGGACAGCAATCTCATCAGGGGTATTCTTTCTGACGAACCCTCCTGTCCCCAGATAAAGACCCTCTGTATTTTCTCTGACTACTACAAAATCTATATCTCCCGGACCTTTATCTTTAAGAGGAGTCCATACCCCGGGGTAAAGCCTAACAGGACGCAGATTTATATACTGATCAAGACCAAACCTCAATTTAAGTAAGATACCCTTTTCCAGAATTCCTGGTTCCACCCGAGGATCACCCACAGCACCAAGATATATAGCATCCATCTGTTTTAGCTCCTCCAAGACAGAGTCAGGAAGTGTCTCTTTTGTTTTTAAATATCTTTCTGCACCAAAATCATAATTTACCAGTCTAAATTTAAATTCTGATCTGTCTGCTACTGTCTT
>QMQA01000053.1 GCA_003648845.1 Candidatus Aerophobota bacterium | reverse complement strand
ATGCATATCCTATGATAAGCATAGGTTATGTTTTGGTCCTTGTGCTCTCCTGGGCGATTTTCAATGAGCGATTAGCTTTTATAAGGATTGCAGGGGTTATTTTAATCTGCTTCGGTGTTTTGCTTGTATCAAGGTCGTGAGTTGGTTCATCTGGTTCATTCGGTTGATTCGGTTCGTTTGGTTATTTGGTTGAGTTGGTTAAACGGAGTTAGTTTTGGTTAGGCGGGTGCAGCTTATTTTTGGAAGAGGGGTTTAATTCCGATGAAATCGCAAACTATAATATTTTTATCCAATGGATATGCGGAGGATAATATCGCATCCTGTATAATTGAAAATTTGCTCCAGAAAGATACCGCTCTGGAGATTAAAGTCCTGCCTTTTGTGGGGGAGGGTGCACCTTACAGAAAACTTAAGATAAAAGTTCTTGGACCCTGCAAAAAGATGCCAAGTGATGGTTTTATAGCGAGCAATTTTTTTTACTTTTTGAAAGACCTGAAAGCTGGCTGGCTAAAAATGTATGCAGGAAAAGTGAGGAGTCTAAAAAAGGAAAGCAAGAAGGTGAGGTTGGTTGTGTGCGTGGGGGATATTTTTTTAGTTTTAAGCTCAACTCTTTTTCTTCGAAAGCCTTTAATTTTCATTGCCACAGCTAAATCAGACTATATAAAAGAGCACTACCTGCTGGAGAAATGGTTAATGAGGCGCTGTTGCAAGCTGGTCTTTGCCAGGGATAAAAAAACGGCCCTTTCTCTCAGGAGGTACAGGATAAATGCGGTTTACGTGGGTAATGCAATGATGGACTGTCTTAAAATAACAGGAGAGGATTTTGGAGTGAGGGAAGGCTCTACCGTTGTGGGAATTGTTCCAGGTAGCAGAAAAGAAGCTTATGAAAATCTTAAGGTAAGTCTGGGTGCTGCAGAAAAAATCTATCTTGAAGGTGGAAAAAATTTTCTCTTTCTTTTAGCTCTTGCTCCTTCACTTGATGCCAGGAAAATACCCTCTTTTTTGCAGGAGAAGAAAAACTGGACGGTGAAGGATGTAACTTTTCAGGAGAGGAAAAAGGGGATAGTTCTTCACCTTGTATCTAAGGAAGGAACTCTGGTTAAGGTGGTTCAGGGAAGGTTTGGTGATGTCGTTAACCTCTCAAGGGTGGTTATAGGGACAGCAGGTATGGCCAACGAGCAGGCAGTTGGCCTGGGAAAACCTGTGGTAGCTTTTCCTGGAAAAGGACCTCAAATAACAGAAAAGTTTTTGCGAGCCCAGCAGAAACTTCTGGGAGGATGTGTCTTTATTGTAAAAAGGAATCCACAGGCTATAGCATCCAGAGTTCTATCGATTGTTAAGAATTATGATGAGCTTGTTAGAGTGGCAAAGGTTGGGAAAGAAAGAATGGGAGAGCCTGGGGCTGCCTCCAGGATGGCAGAGCTTATATACGCCGAGTTAAAGTAGCTTAGCTTTCCTGTATAAGCTGTTTTATTTTCATAAGGTTGACAATGTGAGCTCTTTCTCTTTCATCAAGTTTCATTGTTATATATTTTACTATCTCTTTAATCTGGGGTATAAAGATATGCTCAAGAGCGTTAACCCTTCTTCTTGTTCGCTCAATCTCCCGGGCCAGCCTTTTTACCTCTTCTTCTTTCTGGGCAAGTTCTAAAAGGTCTGATAGAACCTGCTGAAAAGACCTTATTCCCTCATCCAGCTTCCAGTTACTTTCATAGAATCCATAACAGAGAGGATCGCCCTCAATCTTGATTTCAAACTGAGGAGAACCAAGAGAGGTAAATCTGGAAATTTTAACATTGCATCTTACAGCAGGTAGAAGAAGGCACTGCTCAATTTCCTTTCCCCAGTTTATCATCTTGGCTACCTGAAAATCACCATATGCTTTTATAAGCTCATCCTGTACTTTTTTTCTTAATCTTCTTACTTCTTTTAAAAGAGGGAAAAATCTCTGGATAAGCTCATCCCTTTTCTCCTCCAGAAGGTCATGAGCTCTTTGTGCAGTTTCCAGCCTCTTTTTTTGCTTCAGAAGTTCCATCCTTGTGGGGTTAAATTGAATTATTCTGGGCATTGGTTAATCCTTGTTCTATACTTTCACTTCCTCTTTTTCTTTCCACTTGCCGTATTTTGAGATGTACTCATCTCTGATTCTTTTCAACTCTGACCTTGGCATAAGACTTAAAAGTTCCCAGCCAAGATCCAGTGTTTCCTCCACCGACCTTTCCTCGTGTTCACCCTGTTTTACAAAGCGTCTTTCAAATTCATCGGCAAACCTCAGGTATCTTCTGTCCATGTCAGAAAGAGTTGCCTCACCCATGACCAGCGCTAGCTCTCTTATTTCCATTCCCCTGGCATAGGTAGCATAAAGCTGGTTGGAGAGCTCGCGGTGATCCTCTCTCGTTTTTCCCTCTCCCACCGCCTCATCCATCAGGCGGGACAGGGAAGGCAGAACATTTATAGGAGGGTAGATTCCCTTTTGATGCAAGTCTCTTTGAAGTATTATCTGTCCCTCGGTTATATATCCCGTAAGATCGGGAATAGGATGGGTTTTGTCATCATCAGGCATGGTCAGAATGGGAATTAGTGTTATTGAGCCTTTCTTGTCCTTTATTCTACCTGCCCTTTCATAAATTGTTGCAAGGTCAGTATAAAGATAACCAGGATAACCTCTTCTTCCCGGAACCTCTCTTCTTGCTGCCGAAAGCTCTCGCAGAGCTTCAGCATAATTGGTCATATCAATAAGGATAACCAGTATATGCATCCCCTTTTCAAAGGCCAGATACTCAGCACAGGTGAGAGCCATGCGGGGGGTAGCGATCCTCTCTATTACAGGGTCATCAGCTAAGTTTAAAAAGAGAACCGCTCTTTCTATTGCTCCGGATCTTTCAAAATCCCGTACAAAAAAATTTCCTTCTTCGAAACTTACTCCCATTGCTGCAAAGACAACGGCAAACTCTTCTTCTTTTCCCAGGACTTTAGCCTGTCTTGCAATCTGTGCAGCAACCTGGGTATGAGGAAGACCTGCTCCGGAAAATATAGGTAGTTTCTGTCCTCTGGATAAGGTATTGAGGCCGTCAATAGCGGATATACCGGTCTGGATAAACTCCTCCGGGTAGGCTCTTGCCTCCGGATTTATGGGTCTTCCCCCTATATCCAGCCTCTTCTCCGGGATAATTTGTGCTCCCCCATCTCTTGGTCTTCCCCATCCGTCAAAAACTCTGCCCATTATATCCTCGGATACCCCGAGCTGAATTCCTCTGCCGAGAAACTTTACCCTGGTTTGTTTCACTCCAAGCTCTGTTGCCCTCTCAAATAACTGAACCAGAGCAGCCTCTGAAGATATCTCCAGAACTCTACCTCTTCTTTTCTCACCACCCGGAAGTTCTATCTCCACCAGTTCCTCAAAAGCAACATCCACTACGTTTTCCACCAGCATGAGAGGACCTGTTAATTCTTTTATTCTGGTGTATTCCTTTCCCATTATTTATCTCCCGTAACTTAAATTTTTATCTGGTGTTTTTCCGTCTGTTTTATCTGGTCTTTTAATCTCTGGCGCAATTTTTCAATTTTTCCCTCTGCCTGATCATTGGGAATGTATTTAGCTTTGGCGATTTCCTCTCTTACTGGAAGATTGATCAGCTCATCCAGCAACGCACCTTTATTTAAAGCCTCTATGCATAAGTCATAGTAATCAAGGATAAGCTTTAGCATAAGGTACTGTTTTTTTAAAGGAGAGTAAGTGTCAATCTCGTGAAAGGCAAACTGTTGCAGGAAATCTTCCCTGATAGAACGAGCTGTTTCCATGGCTATTCTGTCCTGAGGCGATAAAACATCAAGTCCCACCAATCTTACCGTCTCCTGCAGTTCGTCTTCTTTTTGTAAAAGAGCCATAGCTTTTTCTCTAAGCTTCATCCAATCTGGTGCAACTTCTTTTGAGAAGTATTCCTTCAGCTCATCAAGATAAAGGGAATAGCTGCGAAGCCAGTGGATGGCAGGAAAGTGGCGCTGGTAGGCAAGTTCTGCTACCAGAGCCCAGAATACTCTCACTACCCTGAGTGTTGCCTGAGTAACAGGCTCTGAAAGGTCACCTCCAGGAGGTGAAACTGCACCAATAGCTGACAGAGACGCTATTCTTTTATCTTTTCCCAGGGTAATTACTCTGCCGGCTCTTTCGTAAAACTCAGCAAGACGGGAGGGAAGATAGGCAGGATATCCTTCTTCTCCTGGCATCTCTTCCAATCTTCCCGACATCTCGCGTAGAGCTTCTGCCCAGCGTGAAGTTGAATCAGCCATAAGAGCAACATCGTAGCCCATGTCTCTGTAATATTCAGCAAGAGTAATTCCGGTGTAAATAGAGGCTTCTCTTGCGGCAACCGGCATATTAGAAGTATTGGCAATGAGAATAGTTCTTTGCATTAAGGGTTTTCCAGTTGAGGGGTCTTTTAATTTGGGGAACTCACGCAGAACGTCTGTCATTTCGTTTCCTCTTTCACCGCATCCCACAAATACTATTACTCGTGCATCTACCCACTTGGATAGTTGATGCTGGATTACAGTCTTTCCCGATCCAAAAGGACCGGGAATACAGGCGGTCCCTCCTTTAGCAATAGGAAAAAAAGTATCTATAACTCTCTGACCGGTAATTAAAGGCTCCTCAGATTCGAGTTGCTCTTTATAAGGTCTCATTTTCCTGACTGGCCATCGTTGAAGCATCTTAATCTTTTTTTCCTCTCCTTCACGTGTTTCAATTATGGCAATCGTATCCTCCACTTTAGCTTTTCCGGAATGAATTTTCTTTATCTTACCTTCAATTCCCACCGGAACAAGGACTCTGTGCTCTATAATCTCTGTTTCCTGAACTGTACCCAGAATATCTCCAGCTACGACTTCCTCTCCTTCTTTCACTCTGGGCTCAAATTCCCACTCTTTTTTTCTATCTATAGCCTCTATCTCTATACCTCTGGTGATGAAGTCTCCTTCCTGGGCACGTATCAGGTCAAGAGGTCGCTGAATTCCATCATAAATATTGCCTAAAAGTCCAGGAGCAAGTTCTACAGATAAAGGATAATACAGGGACTCAACCGGTTCTCCGGGTTTTAGCCCACCTGTATCCTCATAGACCTGAATGGAAGACAAATCTCCTCTTATCTCCAGAATTTCCCCAATTAATCTTTCCTCCCCCACTCTTACCACATCAAACATTCTGGCCCCGGGAATTCCTTTGGCTACAACCAGAGGACCGGAAATTTTAATAATCCTTCCCTTTTCCATGGTTTGCTCCTTTTCTTATAATCAGGCACTCATCTTGTGAGTTATTATAAGGGGCTTTTTGTTCCCTTTTACAACTTCCGCATCAACAACGCACTCTTTTACATCCGGGTTTGAAGGCAGATCATACATAACATCCAGCATAATTTCTTCCACAAGGGCTCTTAAACCTCTTGCTCCCATCTCTCTTTCAAAGGTTAGTTTGCTTATTTCTTCCAGAGCCTCATCGGTGAAGGTAAGTTTTACCCCTTCCATTTCAAATAATTTCTGATACTGCTTTACTATAGCGTTTTTAGGCTCAAGAAGGATCTTTTTTAACTGGGGCCGGGTTAAAGGTTCAAGTATCGCTACCACTGGAAATCTTCCCACAAACTCGGGAATAAAGCCATATTCAATTAAATCATCAGGATGTAGATGGGAAAGGACATTCTTTTGCTCTACCTCTTTGGGCGAAGAAAACCCCAGTGCCTTTTTTCCAATTCTATCCTGAACTATTTCTTTTAGTCCGGGAAAAGCACCTCCACATATAAAAAGGATATCCGAGGTATCAAGTTGAATGAACTGCTGGTGGGGGTGTTTTCTTCCACCCTGGGGAGGAATATTGGCGATGGTGCCCTCCAGTATCTTTAAAAGAGCCTGCTGGACACCTTCTCCGGAGACATCTCTTGTAATCGAAGGATTTGCACCGCTTTTCTTGGCAATTTTGTCAATTTCATCTATATAAACAATACCCTTTGAGGCAAGAGGGATATTGAAATCAGTCTTCTGCAAGAGACACAAAAGTATAGTTTCAACATCCTCTCCCACATATCCTGCTTCGGTTACATTGGTAGCTGAGGCAATTGCCAGGGGGAGATGCAGTATCTTTGCCAGAGTGCGGGCAAGCAGGGTTTTACCTGAGCCGGTTGGGCCAATCAGGAGGATGTTGCTTTTTTCCAGTTCAACTTCCTTCTCCTTTGTATTTGAGAGGATACGTTTATAATGGTTGTATACGGCTACAGAAAGAACCTTTTTTGCCTTTTCCTGACCTATTACCCATTCATCCAGCCTTTCTTTGATTTGTTTAGGTTTGGGGAGGTTTTTTATGTTAAACTGATCAACCAGCAGGTCTGGTTTTTTCTTTTCTCTTTCCAGGATCTGGTTGCAATAATAGATGCACCGATCACATATATATACATTTATTCCTGAGATTAATTTTTCCACCTCCAGCTGGCTTCTTCCACAAAAAGAACAGCGGGGAATCTGGTCCTTAGCCATTCTTTATTTCCTTCTTTCTATCACTTCATCTATTATCCCGTACTTTTTAGCTTCCTCAGCAGTCATATAAAAATCTCTGTCTGTATCTCTTTCAATTTTTTCCTTGGGTTGGCCTGTGTGCTTCACCAGAATGTCGTTTATCCTGTCTTTTATTCTCAAAATTTGCCGGGCCTGTATCCCGATATCGGTTGCCTGTCCCCTGGCACCACCCATAGGTTGATGGATCAGGATGTTGGCATTGGGGAGGGCAAACCTTTTTCCTTTAGTCCCTGCGGCCAGCAAAAGAGCAGCAGCTGATGCAGCCTGTCCCATACAGATGGTAGAGACATCTGGTTTTACATACTGCATTGTGTCATAAATGGCAAGTCCTGCTGTTACTAGTCCTCCGGGTGAGTTTATATAAAGATGAATATCTTTTCTGGGGTCCTGAACCTCCAGAAACAGCATCTGGGCTATGACCGTGTTGGCAACTGCATCGTCAATAGGAGCGCCGATAAATATTATCCTGTCCTTTAAAAGACGGGAATATATATCATAGGCTCTCTCTCCTCGAGCTGTTCTTTCAACTACAATAGGGATCAGAGCCATCTTTAGCCTCCTTTTTCTTTTATTTTCAGTGAAGGTAAAATTTTACGTGATTTTATCCGGAATCTCTGCCTGCTCATAGAGAAAATCGATAACTTTTTCATTTTTAATTCTTTCAACCAGGCTGCTAAGGTTTCCTTTTTTAATAAGCTCTTCTTTTAATAGCCTGGCTTTGGTTTCTTTGTTTTCCCCCTGTACCAGAAGCTGAAGTCTTTTATCTATCTCTTCTTCTGTAACTTCTATTTTCTCTTCTTGAGCAATTTTATCAAGAACAAAAAGAGTTTTTAGTTCAGACTCAACCTGATTTTTAAATAATTTATTCAAATGCTCCTCATTTATATTCTGTTCTTTCAGGTAAGATGATATACTTAATCCATTTTTTCTCAAATCTTCCTTTAGCTTTTCAATCTTCTCTTTCACCCCCTCCTCTATCAGGAGAGGGGGAAGATCAATTCTGGAGTTTTTCACAACTTTTTCCACTATTTCTGCTTTTACTCTTTCTTTTTCTCTTT
>QMQA01000052.1 GCA_003648845.1 Candidatus Aerophobota bacterium | reverse complement strand
GATTTAATATTGGTAGCTCCAAGGTCAATTCCAATTATAGCCTGACTGGAAGACATTTTATTGATTTTTGCTGGCTTTTTTTAAAGCTTCTACAAGGATTAAAATTGCTTCATCAATCTCTTCTTTACCTACAATGAGCGGTGGCAGGAAACGGAGAACCCTTTCATGGGTTACATTTATAAGCAGTCCTTTTTCTCTTGCTATATCCACCACAGGTTTTCCCTTAAATTCCAGTTCCAATCCCAGCATGAGACCTTTTCCTTTTACCCGTCGAATAAAGGAAAATTGGTTCTTTAAAGAGAAGAGTTTTTCCTTGAAGTAATCACCCATCCTTTTTGCTTTTTCTACCAGATTTTCTTTTTCCATTATCTCCAGAAACCCCAAAGCCACAGAACATATAAGAGAGCCTCCTCCAAAAGTGGAAGCATGATCACCGGGGGAGAAAATAGTTGCTACATTTTCCCTGGCAAGAGTTGCTCCAATAGGAAATCCTGCTGCCAGGGGTTTTGCCAGGGTTATTATATCTGGTTCTATGTTATAATGTTGATAGGCAAACCACCTGCCCGTCCTTCCCAGACCACATTGCACTTCATCAAAGATAAGAAGAACCTCCTTTTCTGTGCATATTCTTCTTGCCGCTTCAACAAACTCGGGTGTAGCCTCCTCTATCCCCCCTTCCCCCTGGATAGGTTCCATAATTACCGCACAGGTTTTGGAAGTTATGCTCTCTTCCAGTTCATCTGTGTTGTTGAAACTGATAAATTTAAATCCCGGGGGGAAAGGTTCAAACCACTTTCTGTATTTTTCCTGTCCGGTTAAACCTACAGTGGCCAGAGTTCTTCCGTGGAAAGAGTTATCCATGGCTATTATCTCATAAGCGCCTTTTTTGTGTTTGTTGCCAAATTTCCTTGCCAGTTTTATAGCCGCCTCATTAGCCTCGGCTCCAGAGTTACAGAAAAAAACCCTATCGGCAAAGGATAGCTCACAAAGTTTTCTGGCAAGCTTAGCCTGAGTCTCTATATGGTAAAGGTTAGAACAATGGATGAGGCGATGGGACTGGTTTTTTATTATTTTACAGATTTCTGGATGGGAATACCCCAGAGCCATAACTCCTATACCTGAGATAAAATCAAGGTAAACCTTCCCTTCTTTATCCCACACTCTTACTCCTTCTCCGCGATCTATTACTATGGGAAGTCGAGAGTAGGTTGGCATGAGATACTTTTGTGCTTCTTCTATAATTTTTTGTGTATCTGTCTTAGGAGGCAACTTTTCGCAGTTCATTTTTTCCCCACTTTATAAGCTGTACAATGGGTATTTTAGATGGGCAGACATATGTACAGCAGCCACATTCAATACAATCCATTATATTAAACTCTTTAAGGCTTTCCCATCTTTCAGCCTTAACGAGTTTGGCCAGAATTGTGGGCAGAAGACCCACAGGGCAGTGATCCACACAGCGAGAACATCTTATACAGGGCCGTTCTTTATCATCCACAATCTCATCTTCTGTTAGCACCAGAACTCCTGATGTTCCTTTTATCACGGGAGTATCAAGACTGAACTGAGCAATGCCCATCATTGGTCCTCCAATAATTACAGCTTTGGCATTTTCCTTCAGGCCGCAGTAGTTTAAAATATGTCTTAGGGGAGTCCCTATGGGAACAAGGAGATTAGAAGGCCTTTCAACTCCCCGTCCGGTTACGGTAATAACCCTTTCTATAAGAGGTTTTTCTTTCTTGATAGCCTCAAAAATAGCAAAAGCCGTACCGACATTGTTCACCACTACTCCCACATCAAAAGGAAGACCTCCTGAAGGAACTTCTCTTCCCAGAATAGCTTTTATGAGCATTTTTTCCCCACCCTGAGGGTATTTTGTTTTAAGAGGAACAACCTCAATTTCATCTTCACCTTCCACTGTTTTTTGCATAAGGTGAATAGTGTCCTTTTTGTTATCCTCAATCCCTATGTAGGCCTTTTTTGCTTCAACTGTTTTCATAATTGCTCTTAAGCCAAAAAGACACTCTTCAGCCTTTTCCATCATCAGACGGTAATCTGCTGTAAGATAAGGTTCACACTCGCAACCGTTCAGAATTACGCTGTCAATATTTTTCCCGGGAGGAGGGGAGAGTTTAACATGAGTGGGAAAGGCTGCCCCTCCCATTCCAGCAATACCTGCTTCTCTAACCTTTTTTCTTATATTTTCAGGAGAAAGGGAAGATAGATCAACCTCCATAGTGGGCCAGTCTTTTTTGTCTTTCTCATCTGGTTTAATGATTATTGCCTCAGCCTCCCCCAGTGTTGGATGAGGAGATTTTTCAATGGAGATCACCTCACCTGATAAGGAGCTGTGGACAGGACAAGAGATAAAAGCATCATGGTCGCCAATTTTTTGACCCTCCTCAACTTTTTCTTTTTTTTCAACTAAAGGCCTACAGGGAGCTCCTGTGTGTTGAGAGAGGGGAATAATAAGCTGAGGAGGAGGGGGAATTCTCTCTATTTTTTTGTCCTTGCTGAGCTCCTTTTCTTCAGGAGGATGAACACCCTGTCTAAAAGTTCTTGTCCTCATTACAGGCTCCTTTGTAAAAACTATCCCACCATTTTATCAAATTTCTGACAAAAGACAAGAAAAACTGAGTCTGGTTAAAAGAAGGTAAAATTTCTTTTTACACAAACAGGGCAATTCGGTCTTTTTTTAATCTTGATTTTCTGGAATGTTCCTTCCCATAAATCTATGTAAATGAGGTCTCTGTTTACACTGGGGCTTCCGGTTATGATTTTAATTGCTTCAGTTGCCTGGATTGAAGCTATGAGTGCTGGAATGGTGTTGATCAAAGGAATGGGTCCCTCAGAAGCTGGAAGATCCTCTTCTATCAAACAACGGTAACAGCCGGTTTCCCCTGGAAGGATACTCATACTCATACCTACAGCTCCCTGTACAGCTCCATGAATCCAGGGGAGGTTGTACTTAATACAGGCCTCGTTTATCAAAAGGCGCGTTTTTATATTATCCGTTCCATCCAGCACAAGATCAACATCTCTGATAAGCCCGACTATATTTTGAGCTTTTACCTCAAACACAAAGGCTTCTACTTCGACAGAGGAGTTAATCTTTTTAAGTTTACTGCAGGCAATTTTTGCTTTGGGCAGATGGCTTTTTACATCTTCTTCATCGTATAAAATCTGCCTCTGCAGGTCCGGCAGCTGTACAATATCTCTGTCAACGATTTTTAGTTTTCCAACACCTGCCCTTGCAAGGTAACTGGCCAGATGGCATCCTAAACCTCCACATCCAACTATTAAAACTGTTGCCTTTTTTAGTTTTTGCTGTCCATCTTTTCTTATGAAAGGCAAAATGATCTGTCTCTGGTAACGGGCAAAGTCCATTTTTGACCTCCAGAGGTTTTTAGAAAAAAACCGGTGGCAATATTTTACCTGAATGTTGAATGCTTGTAAAGTTGATAAGACTCTCTTTTTGTGCTAAGATAAGTTAAAAAATACGGGCGAGGAAGGTATGCAAAAAAGGATACTGGGGAAAACAGGGCTGGAAGTTTCAGTTGTTGGTTTTGGAGGCATCCCCATTCAAAAACTCCCAATGAGAGAGGCAAGAAGGTTAGTTGGGGAGGCTGTTGAGAGGGGAATAAATTTTTTTGATACGGCCCAGGGATACGGGGATAGTGAGGTTAAAATTGGAGAAGGGATAAAGGGAAAAAGAAATAGCTGTATTCTGGCTACTAAATCTCCCTGCCGAACGGCTGATGAGGCCTTCTCTCATGTAAAAAAAGCCCTTAAAAGATTAAAGACCGATTTTATAGATCTTTACCAGGTTCACCATGTAAGCAAACCCTTTGAACTGGAAAAGGTTTTGTCCCCTAAAGGTGCACTGGAGGCCCTTGTTCGACTTAAAAAGGAAGGAATGATAAGGCATATAGGCATAACCGGTCATAATCCTTCCCTTCTTCAAGAGGCGATAAGAAGAACAGATGAATTTGAGACTGTCCAGTTTCCCTTTAATATAGTGGAGAGTGAGAAGGATAAGTTTTCTCTTTTAAATGTGGCAAAACAGCTTAAAGTTGGCAGTATTGTTATGAAACCTCTTGCTGGAGGAGTAATACCGGAGCCTCAACTTTCCCTTCGCTGGATTCTCCAGCAAGGAGTGGATACGGTAATTCCGGGAATGATTTTATCCTCAGAGATAAAGGAAAACGTTATCACAGGAGAAAGACCACATCCTCTTTCTTCTGAAGAGTTATCTCGTCTTAAAGATTCTGTTAAAGATATCGGGAAAAATTTTTGTCGTCGCTGTATGTACTGTGAGCCCTGTCCGGAGGGAATACCTATTTATTTTATTCAGGAGCTGGGAGATAAGGCAAAGGTAAAAGTAGACGAGATAAAAAATATGTGCAAGGAGATTTATGCCAGATTAAAAAAAGATGTGGAAGATTGTACGGACTGTGGAGAATGTGAAGAGAAATGTCCCTACCAGCTTCCTGTAAGAGAGATGCTTAGAGAAAAACATAAGCTGTTGACCTGAAATTTTTAAGCTTGAGGAGTAAAGAATGAAGAAAGTATCAAAGGTTGTTATACCGGTTGCCGGTTTTGGCACTCGTTTTCTTCCGGCTACCAAGTCGCAACCCAAGGAAATGCTGCCTGTTGTTGACAAACCCACCATTCACTACATAGTGGAGGAGGCTGTTAGCTCGGGGATAAAAACAGTGATATTTGTTACAGCTAAAAATAAAGAGGCTATAGAGGATTATTTTGACAGAAGTCCGGATTTAGAAAGGCATCTTAAATCCACAGGAAAGGAAGCTCTTTTAGAGGACATAAAAAGGCTCTCGGAGATGGCTGATTTTATTTATATCAGGCAAAAGGGCCCTTACGGGAATGGCACACCTGTTCTCAATGCATCCTCTATTATAGAAGATGAACCTTTTGCTGTTGTCTGGGGGGAT
The DNA here is from genome assembly GCA_003648845.1 of Candidatus Aerophobota bacterium. The sequence goes on along the minus strand of QMQA01000052.1, from coordinate 2,732 downwards.
GACCTTGTGGAAAGTGAAACTCCCCGGCTAAAACAGCTCATCGAAGTTTATGAATGCTATGAGAATCCTGTGCTTACCGCTTATCCGGTGGATGAGGAGGGAACAAAAAAGTATGGAATTATTGATGGAGAGAAGGTGGAAGAGCACGTTCTGAAGGTTAAAAACATTGTGGAAAAACCCGGTCCCGAAAAGGCTCCTTCAAGAATTGCAGCCCTGGGAGGTTATATTTTAACTCCCGATATATTTGATGCCTTAAGAAAAACTTCTCCGGGAAAGGATAATGAACTCTGGCTGGTAGATGGGATTTTTAACCTGGCGAAAAAAAGACCTGTTTATGCCTGTCTTATAAAAGGAAAATACCATGATGTGGGTTCTAAGACTGGCTGGTTGAAGGCAAACATATATTATGCATTGAAGAATAAAGAAACAGCAAACCTTTTAAAAAGTTATATTAAACAAATCCTGGATGGGCTGGAAGGAAGTTAAAATGGGTATTGAAGATAAAGATAACCTGCAGGAGGATGCAAGATCTATCTTTTATGCCGGAGTTGAGGCAGTTGAGCCCTCCAAGGTTGTAAGGAGACATTTAAGGGTAAAAGGAGATCTTCTAAAAATTGGGGAGAAAACTTACCAGCTTGGTGGTCTAAATCGTATCTTTGTTGTAGGTGTGGGAAAAGCTGGTTTTCCCATGGCCAGGGCGGTGGAAGATGTTATAGGAGAAAGGGTTAGCGAAGGAATTGTAGTGGTAAAGTACGGGCACGGAGGGCATCTTAGAAAAATCAAAATTCTTGGGGCATCTCATCCCATTCCCGACGAGGCAGGACTTAAAGCGGCAAAAAAGATAATATCCTTATTGAAGAAAACAGTAAAGGATGATCTTGTTATATGTTTAATCTCAGGGGGAGGCTCAGCTCTTCTTCCTGCTCCAGTTAAAGGTGTATCCCTTAGGGAAAAACAAAAAGTTACCCAGCTTCTTTTAGATTGTGGAGCCTCAATTCAGGAAATTAACACAATAAGAAAGCATATTTCCCTGTTGAAAGGGGGACAGCTTGCCAGATTAGCTTATCCGGCTTACCTTCAAAGTCTTATTCTCTCTGATGTAGTGGGAGACAGACTGGACACAATTGCCTCCGGACTAACAGTTCCAGATGAGACCACTTTTAAAGAGTGCTGGGAGATAATTAAAAAATACCAGCTTGAATCTTCACTTCCCTCTTCAGTAGCAGCTCACCTGAGGAAGGGAGTGGAGGGAAAAATTCGGGAAACACCCAAGCCTGGAGATCCTCTTTTTTCCAGGGTGGATAATTTAATTGTGGGAAGCAATATTCTGGCTTTAAAAGCTGCAAAGGAAAAAGCAGAAAAACTGGGATACAACTGCATTATTTTATCCTCCTCTGTTCAGGGAGAAACAAAAGAGGTGGCAAAGGTTCATGTTGCTCTGGCCAGAGAAATTGTCTCCACCGGTAACCCTGTTCCACCTCCGGCCTGTATTCTTTCCGGTGGAGAGACAACGGTGAAGGTAAAAGGCAAAGGTTTGGGAGGAAGGAATCAGGAGTTTGCTCTTGCTGCCTGTATAGAGATGAAAGAGATGGAGAAGGTTCTTCTTTTAAGTGCCGGAACGGATGGAACAGATGGACCAACTGATGCGGCAGGAGCTTTTGTTTCGGGTTATACCTGGAGGAGGGCAAGGAAAATGGGCATTTTGCCTGATGAGTTTTTGGAAAATAACGATTCCTACAATTTTTTCAAAAAAGTGGGAGGTCTTTTTTTGACCGGTCCCACCAATACAAACGTTATGGACCTTCGCATTCTCCTTGTTGGAAAGTAAGCTAATAAAGAGATGAGCTGAGACCTCCGTCCACAAAAAGAATTTGGCCTGTAATATAATCAGATGCATCAGAGGCTAAAAATACCACAGCTCCATTTAAGTCTGTGGTGGCATTTCCCTCTCTACCCAGAGGGATTCTCTTTCGAACCCATCTTACCCATTCTTTATCGGAAAATAATGGTCTTGTTTGAGCTGTTTCAAAATATCCCGGTGCGATACAGTTAACACAGATATTATACCTGGCCCATTCTACGGCAAGCCCCCTGGTTAGCTGGGCAATACCACCTCTTGCAGCTACATAGGCAATTATGTTGGGTATACCAAATTTAGAGGTTTCCGAGCCTATATTGATAATTTTTCCCTTTGTTTTTTTCTCAATCATAACCCTGGCCACTTTCTGGGCACATAGAAAAGAGCCCCTTAAGATGGTATTTATTACCCTTTCCCATTCTTCCAGACTTACCTCAAGAGCCGGTTTTCTAACAATTGTGCCTGCATTATTTACCAGGATATCTATTTTTGAAAACTCACCTACTACCTGATCAACCATGTGTTGGATACTCACAGGGTCCTGTACATCCAGCTTTACAGCAAGAGAATTAACTCCCTTTTCTCTTATCATTCCGGCTACTTCCCCGAGAGCATCTTCACTTCTTCCTGTTATTACCACATCGGCTCCAGCCTCGGCCAGAGCCAGAGCCATACCTTTTCCCAGACCTCTGGTTGAGCCTGTAACAATGGCAACTTTCCCTTTTAGTGGCTTACTCAAGTGGTCCACACTCATCCTCCTTTTTTGATAATTTTTTTATTTTTAAAAGATCCTGGTAACTTATCTTTTTATTCCAGAGATAAAAAATAGAGTTATTTTGAAAAAGGGGCTCTTGTTGAAGGGGTAGGCAGGAGT
>QMQA01000051.1 GCA_003648845.1 Candidatus Aerophobota bacterium | reverse complement strand
CTTTAGATAGAGAAGAGCTACCCCTGAAGAAAGCTATAGAGAAGTTAGAATCTTTTATGATTAAAAGAGCTATAGAAAAATATGGCAGTCAACGCAAAGCAGCCAGCGCTTTAGGAGTAAATCAGTCCACCATTGTCAGAAAGATGAAAAAATACGGAATAAAGTGCGATGTCATAATACATCAATGATGGATTTTTACATCACTTGAGTTAAGACTGTCCATGCTTTTAAAATAAGCAAAATTCCCTTCTTGGGAAAAGGATTCACCATTCTATACAGAAAAATACTTTATTCCCTTGATGCAAATTTGCATAATTTTTCTTTACCTTCCTCTATAAATTCTAACCCTTATATTTGATTTCCGCTATTTATCAAGGACTTAAAAAATGGCACAAAATTTGCTCTTAACTGAAATTGAATCTTAACAGGCTCTATATGAAAGCATCCGAAAAAGGTAATAAGTAAAATGTCAGATTCTCGGGAAAATCAATTATTTGAAAAATGCGCTGAGAATCTCCAGAAAGATATCCATCATTCCCAAATCCTTTTTAAATTCGATCAGGGAGAAAAATCCCTGGACAAAGCCAAGGAGATTGTAAAAAAATTAGGGGTAAAAATTGTGGATATAAAAATCTTCGATTTCCCCAAAGATTCTGCCCTCTTTGCTCTTTTCAAGTTAGATATTGCTGACATGAGGGAGGTAGCGTTAGTTTTATCAGAACATGGCTATGCTCCAATTAAGGGATTTAACGCTCAATTACAGAAAAATTTATTTGGAAAACGAGGTAAGAGTCCACAGAGAGATGCCTATTTTTCATTTCGACCAGGGACAAAGATACATGAATAAAGCCAAAGTTTTGTAGTTCTTTCTCAAATCAGCTAATAGTAGCGTTTGCTGTTAAAAGAGAACCGAATATCCGGTAGGTTGTGGCATCACATACTCTGATCGGTCCCCCATCATAGCGGAGATAATATCACACAATCTTCTTGTAAGGCACCTTATCGCTTACTTTTCGGTTTTCCTTTCGACAGGTTTCTTGTGCTTTCTCCTCTTTCCAGAGAATCTCTCGCAAGGTGTAATACCACAGAGCCTGCTATCTTAGCTCCTGAGGAAAAGCGACTATTTTTTTCCTCCGGTGCTGATAATTCTTGCCTCGATGACAAAATCTGCTACAGGTAAAGTTCGCGACTTATACTCATCGTCCTCTACCAATTGCTTTAGTTTCTTCTTGGACTTGCAATAAGATACTCTATTGCTGCTACATTTCTGAAGATAAGCATCTACCTTTTTATCCTTTTTAGCTACCATTGTAGGATGTGGGAATCTTTCCCAAAAACCTATGGCGGATCTGGAGAAAAGGGTTCTTGAACATTTTCTTGTAGAAAGGATACATCCCGCGAATAAGGACATGGAGACGGTTCCTGCATCTGGTAGATTATCTCACCAGATTGTCTCTATAGTTTACCAGACCTCTTATTGCTGCCATAAGACCATTTTCTTATTGCATCTGGAAGAAAGACACCATCTACTAGCACTTTAAAGATATAAAAAACTACCCTGAGGATCTGATTTATCTGGATAAGAAGCTCTTTCACAGCCAACCTTAGCTGGATTGATTGATTTCCTTCACGATGACCTTAGAAGAAACTGAGCTAACAGTTTTCCTAACCCGCCTGTGTCCTCCAAGGCGAAAAAATAGGAGTAAGTCTTGTTAAAGAGTTTTCAGTACCTCATCCAGAGACTTCCAAAGAGCGCAGGTCATTTGCGACTTTGAAGTTTCCAGGAACTGATGCCAGCAGTTGGTAAGGCAGGGAGTATGATCCTCCTTGTGGGTATCCACTCCTCCAAATACATACTTTGCGAGACTTTCTTCTATACTCTACTTCTTTGAGAACTTTTTCTTAACAGTCGCAAGCTCTTCTTATAGGTAGCGTTCAAAGCACAGCATCCTGCACATCGAACTGGTGAGATATAAGGGGTAGGCGCTGTCTCGTATAAAGCGTGTACCCAAGAAGGGGCTTGAGTCCGCAGGGAGATGAGAGAGTCTTGCCTATTCTCAATAAGAGTATGTGATGTCGGGGAAAAGGTAGTAGATAAGGTAAAGGTTATCAAAAATCAGGGGAAAGGTATCATCCCTTATCTACCGCCTAATTATATTCATAATGGCACAAAAGGAGGAGGTAGCTATGTTTACGGGGAGAAGAGAGTTTTTTTGGAAATGTTTATCTGTGGTGTTTTTGAGCTTATGTGTGATAACTTTCTTTCTGGGACAGGTAGTAAAAGCAGAAACTGTAAAAGAGGTAAAAATAGGTAATGTGCTTCCTCTTTCCGGTGATATTGCTCCTATTGGGCAGGTTGGGAAGATGGCTCGTGAGATGGCGGTAGAAGAAATAAATGCAGCTGGAGGTATTAAATCCTTAGGTGGAGCAAAATTGAAGATGCTGTATGCGGACAGTCGTGGCGATCCGAAAATTGGAGCAACTGAGACGGAGAAGCTGATCGTGAGAGATAATGTTGTCGTAGTAACGGGGTGTTATCAGAGCACCGTTACTTATGCTGCTACTGCGGTTGCTGAGAGATATAAAGTGCCTTTCCTCGTTCCGGTGTCTGTCATGGATAAAATAACTGAAAGAGGTTTTAAGTACACCTTTAGATTAGCGGCAAAAGCTTCCTGGTGGGCTAGAGATCAGATAAGATTCATAGATGCAATGGGAAAAAAGACCGGCAAGAAGGCAAAAACACTGGCGCTGATTTACGAAAATACAGATTGGGGACAATCAACTGCAGAGGGCTGGAGAGAATTGGCTCCAAAATACGGATTAAAGGTTGTACTGGATGAGCCATATCCTCATGCTGCTCCTGATCTTACCCCTGTAGTGATCAAGCTGAAAAATTCAGGGGCTGACGTAGCTTTGTTTGTTTCTTATGCTGCAGATGCGATTTTACTCACTAATACAATTGCAGAAATGAAAGTTAATTGTATGGCCTTCATTGGCTCTGCTGGTGGACATGCCGACCCCACGTACCTTAAAAATACAGGGGAGAATGCGCGCTACTGGTTTGATGTAGCTGAGTGGGAGAGCGATATTGATCCACAATCACAGGAAATAGCTAAAAAATTCTACGAGAGATATGAACTCCATATGCCTGCAGAGGCTGTTGATGTTTATGCGGCTATGTACGTTTTAGCGAATGCTCTTGAAAGAGCTGCCTCAACTGATCCGGAAAAAATACGAGATGCTTTGGCGAAGACTTATATAACTACAGGTCCGGCTATGGTGGTACCGTATGAGGTTATTGAATTTGATGAGAGTGGTCAGAATCCGCATGCTAGTTTGGTTATAGTTCAGATTCGCGAGGTAGGCGGCAAACTGGAGCGTGTTTCAGTTTGGCCTGCTGCGGCAGCTAGAGAAGGATATGAACCAATATGGCCAATACCCGGCTGGGAACAGAGATAGTGGATTAAATTTATCAGGGGGTATCTTGAAGATACCCCCTGTACAGTTGATAATTAGACTCTGAAAAACATTGATAATAGGAGCGAACAATGGTGATAATTCAAGCACTGATTAATGGAGTTCTGATGGGGGGTGTTTATGGTTTAACAGCACTGGGACTTACTCTCATCTTTGGAGTTATGAAAGTAATTAACTGGGCGCATGGCTCGTTCATTATGGTTGGGATGTTTGCTGGCTACTGGCTCTGGACGCTAACTGGCATTGATCCTTATCTAGGCCTCATCATAATAGTTCCTGCTCTTTTCTTGTTGGGTTACTTCGTTCAGGATGCCCTCATTAAGCCTGTTTTTAGATCTGAGGTTGGTGTGAGAGAACCAATAGGGGTGTTAATACTGACGGCGGGGTTGTGGTTATTTATAGATAATTTTGCCCTGCTGCTGTTTGGTCCTTTTTATAGAACAGCAAGAACTCCTTACAGTGGTTTGACATATGATGTGGGAGGGCTCCTGATAAGTGCTCCCCGGCTGTATGCTTTTATAATAACTATAGTTGCCGCCTATGTGTTGTCTACGTTTCTCAAGAAAACACGGTTGGGTATAGCAATAAGGGCTACTGGTCAAGATAGAGATACAGCAAGTCTAATGGGCATAGATGTCTATCGGATTTACAATATCGCTTTTGGAATAGGGATTGCTATTACAGGGCTTGTAGGTTCTCTACTTGTTCCTTTTTATTATATTCATCCCCAGGCAGGGTTTGTGTTTGATATAAGAGCATTTATAATTGTGGTGCTGGGAGGCCTGGGTAGTGTTCCGGGGGCACTTTTAGGGGGACTTTTGATTGGATTGATAGAGTCAGTTGGAGCGCAGTTCATCCCAGCAACGCTAACACAGGGTATAATCTTTGCTGTATTTTTAGGTGTGTTATATCTGAGACCACAAGGACTATTTGGCTTTGAAAAAGAATGGTAAAGGGAGGAAAGCATGCAGGTAAAAGAAGAAAAGATAAATAAAGATAAATTTGCCCGAAGTTTCAGATCACCCATTCCTATTCTTCTTGCGTTAGTAGCAGTGGTGTTTTGTATTCCCTTGGTGGTTAAAGACCCGAGTTGGCTACAACTGGCAATTTTAACTATGTGGTATGCCTATCTAACCTGTAGCTGGAATCTTGTAGGAGGGTTTGCTGGTCAGCTTTCCCTAGGGCATGCAGCTTTCATCGGTATAGGCGCGTACACCTCAACTGCCCTGTATCTTCACTTTGGTCTCTCCCCCTGGATTGGTATGTTTGTGGGGGGAGCTTTTGCTGTAGTTGCTGCAATAACTGTCTTTTATCCTTGTCTTAGATTGCTTGGTGCTTATTTTGCTTTAGCCTCAATAGGTTTTGCTGAGCTTATAAAAATATTGACCGAAAACACAACTAAAATTTTTGGAATAGAGATTCGAGGCCCAAGGGGACTGTCTATTCCGCCACTTGGTCATGCACCTTTTCACTACCAGTTCGTGAACAAAGCGTATTATTACTATACTATCTTAATCATGTTGCTTATTGCCTGGTTTATAACCTACAGGATTTCCAAGACTAAGTTAGGATACTGCCTTTCTGCCATTCGCAATGATGTGGAAGCAGCTCAGTCTCTGGGAGTGAATATTTCCAAATGTAGACTTATGGCTGTTTCCTTGAGCGCTTTTCTCAGTGCTATAGGTGGGACTTTTTATGCTCAACTCCTTCTTTACATATACCCGGAGGCAGTAATGGGAATAATGCTATCATGTGAGTTGGCTTTTATTGCGTTAATTGGAGGGAGAGGGACTGTGATGGGACCAATCATTGGAGCTCTTATCTATGTTCCGGCTTCAGAGTTAAGCCGTATATATCTTTCCGGGGGTAGATTCCTAGGTGTTCATCTTATGCTACTCGGTATTGTGGTAATGGCGGTGATGCTTTTTCAACCCGGTGGACTCATGCGACCTATTGGAAGAGTATACACCCGATGGGTCAAAAAATTGGAACCGCGGGTTCAAAAGGTTTAAGGAGAGGGACTTATGGCCTTACTTGAAATTAGAAATTTAACGAAAAAGTTTGGAGGATTAACGGCTGTTGATAATTTAGATCTGATATTAAATGAAGGGGAAATCTTCGGACTAATTGGTCCTAACGGAGCTGGAAAAACGACTGCATTTAATGCGATATGTGGTTTCTATACTCCAGACTCAGGGAGTGTGATCTTTAAGGGAGAAAATATTGAAGGGTTAAGACCTGACTTAATCTGCAAGAAGGGAATTGGCAGAGTTTTCCAAATAGTTAAACCCTTTAAAGATATGAATGTACTGGCAAATGTGATGGTCGGGGCATTTTGCAGAAGGGAAGGCGCAAGGGAAGCCAAAGAGAAAGCCCAGAGAGTCCTCGAGTTTATAGGGCTCTCAGCAAAGAAGGATTTTCCTGCTGATAGTTTAACTCTTGCTGACCGAAAACGACTTGAACTTGCTCGAGCTTTAGCCACAGAGCCAAAACTTTTATTATTAGATGAGTTGTTTGCTGGCTTAAATCCAAAAGAGGTTGAGGAAGCAGTAGTTCTGATAAGAAAAATCCGGGAAGAAGGGATAACTATATTTCTTATTGAACATGTGATGCAGGCTGTTATGAATCTTTCTGAGCGAATAGCAGTTCTCCACCATGGTAAAAAGATTGCAGAGGGGTCTCCAAAAGAAATATCCACAAATGAGGAGGTAATTAAGGCTTATTTAGGAGAGGAATATGTCATTACTTGAAGTAAGTAACTTAAACGTCCATTATGGAGATTTGCAGGCCCTATATGATGTTTCTTTAAAGATAGAAGAGGGGGAGATTGTAAGCATGATAGGAGCCAATGGAGCAGGCAAAACCACTATGATCAAAACTATATCAGGTTTGCTCAGCCCCACTTCAGGAAAAATAAGATTTCTTGGCGAGAGAATTGATGGTCTCCCACCCCATTACACTGCAGAAAAAGGTATCATTCAAATTCCGGAGGGAAGAGGTATCTTTCCATTTCTCACGGTATTAGAGAATCTCACGATAGGTGCTTATACACCGAGAGCTAGGCAAAAAATGGACCAAAGTCTTGAAATGGTCTTTGAGATGTTTCCCGTGTTGGAGGAAAGAAAAACGCAATTGGGGAGGACTTTAAGCGGTGGTGAACAGCAGATGTTGGCTATTGGACGGGGTTTAATGGCTAGACCTAGACTGTTAATGGTTGATGAACCCTCTCTGGGATTAGCCCCTATTTTAGTCAAGAAAGTTTTTGAGATACTCCGACAGATTAATACGCAAGGAATTACCATTTTCTTAGTTGAACAGAATGTTAAACAATCTTTAAATCTGTGTAATAGAGGTTATGTTTTAGAGAATGGAAGGGTTGTCCTGGAGGGAATGGGAAGAGAAGTTTTAGAGGATGAGCGAATAAAAAAAGCTTATTTAGGGTTATAAATATGGCAACCTCGTGCCGAGAAAGAAAAGCGAAATTCCTACAGAGGAATTAGGCATTTAAAAAGTTGATCAAAAATTTACTTGAAGGAAGAAATAAACATATTCTGTGTGGTGGATTATATTTTACGCTACTCTCCTATTTATGTCTGTGGAGAAGGTGACACTAATTAAAAAGGTGGAACGAAAAGCTTTATTTTACAGGAGGGATTGGTATTATAAATGTAGGATGGTCTCCTGAGGAAGTAAACCATGAAAAATCAAGCTAGAAGTATATCTATGTCTCTTTACGAATATGAGATCTTTTGAGAGAGAAAGAAACTTGAAAAAGGAAGGGTAAGATCAATGGTTATAACCTGGACGGCGGTTCAGAAGCAACGCTTGCGAGAGTTAAATGCTGATCCAGAGGTAGAAGAAAAGGTATTCTGCGGTGTTCAGGAACGGAACAAAGCCTTTTGCCATGTAGAGCGTTTACTTGTGGAACAAAGTAAGCAGCGTTTGGAGGAACTCCGCAATGTTCGTCACCGTCCTACACTTTGTGAAGCGGAAAATAGGCTGGTGAATACACTCACCAAGAATGGGTTTGTCCAAGTAGTTACCCCAATCATTATGGCCAAAGGTTTGCTGGCGAAAATGTCGATTACAAAAGAACATCCATTGTTTAAGCAAGTATTTTGGGTTAGTAAAAATAGATGTCTAAGACCGATGTTAGCACCAAATCTCTATTATTTATTGAGGCAACTTGTTCGTCTGTGGAAAAAACCTATACGAATTTTTGAGGTAGGGCCTTGTTTTCGCAAGGACTCAG
>QMQA01000050.1 GCA_003648845.1 Candidatus Aerophobota bacterium | reverse complement strand
GCTTATGGGTTGAGTCTTTACAAGTTTAAGGGAAGCAATTTTATTTTATACTCCCTGCTTGCTACAAGAATAATACCCCCTCTTTCCCTGCTTTTACCTTTCTATATACTTGTAAGCAAGGTCGGACTTGTCGATACCTGGTGGAGTATGATTATTGCCAATATTTACCTTACTTACCCTTTTGCAATATTTATAATGAAGTCCTTTTTTGATGCCTTTCCAAGAGAACTTGTAGATTCTGCCGTAATAGATGGCTGCACAAGAAGTGGAGCATTTTTAAAGGTTGTATTTCCTGTAAGTATAAGCTCTATAGCAGCCTCTGCTATAATAACCTATCTCTGGACGTGGAACGAATTCATCTATGCCTTCACCTTTACCTCTACCCCTGGAGCCCAACCTGTAACAGTTGGCTCCTTTGACTGCATAGGAGATATCTTTGTAAACTGGAATCAAATGTGTGCAGGTGCTCTAACAGCTGCTCTTCCAGGTATTGTATTTGTTCTCTTTGCGCAAAGATTTATCATAAAGGGACTGAGTGCAGGTTCCTTAAAATTTTAATTTTTATCAAAATCTTTTCGGTCCCAAGATTTCATAGACTCATAGTTACTGTTACTTGAAAGATTTGATAAAATTAGTATAATATAAAAAAGATTCATTTATTCACCTTCCCTGAAAAAAGGAAGGATAAATAGTTTATGATTTTTGGCCAGAACATCTGCTAAGACTTGCCTATTTTCTTCCATAATAGCTTGTCTTAAAAGAACTCATCCTGATAACCAAAAATCTATGTTGCTTTATATAAAACACTCTTTTTAAGAGAAAATACTCTACCTAAAGGGGGTAGAGAAAAGGAGAAAAGATGATGAAAAAGCTCTACGTAGGAAACCTTTCCTACAAGGCAACCGAAAGTGATCTCAAAGATCTCTTTGGGGAATTTGGATCAGTAACTGAGATCCATTTAATTACTGATCGGGCTACCGGAAAGTCTCGAGGTTTTGGTTTTGTAGAATTCAGTTCCAGTGATGAAGCAAGTAAAGCCGCCAGTTCACTCAATGGAAAGACATTTCAGGGCAGAGAGATCATCGTCAGCGAAGCTCGACCGCAAAGAAACGATAGGCCTCGACGGTATTAATCTTCTTCCAGAGATATAAAGTGAAATGGTGGTCTGTCAAGCACTCTAAGATAGCCACCATTTCACCACCAAAAAGGAGCATCAGGATTATTATTAAACAAAGCATGTATCAAGTAGTTACAAGAAGGCTCCTGTTAAACCTGGTAATCCGGAGATTGCTCTATGGATTCCTCTTTCAAAAAATCCTCTGCTATACTGTTGTAATAAAAGCTCCCAGTTGGCTTATTCAGGCAATTTTGCTGTTTATCTCCATAAGTAGTAGAATCACCATCGTGGGTGAGGAAAACCTGAGAAAAATTGAAGAAGAAAACTTGAGAGTTATTTTTGTTTTCTGGCATAGCTATTATACATTATTACTTGTTTCTCTTCGTCCGGAAAAAGCAGTAGGATTAATACATCTTTCTTTCCGGGGAAACTACGTGGCTGAATTAGCCTCTGCATTTAATTACCAGATAGTAAGAACATCCAGAAATGGAAGGTCAATTCTCGAACTTATTAAAAAAATCAAACAGGGATATTCGGGATTTATTGCTGTTGATGGCCCTCAGGGGCCACCTCACAGAACTAAACCAGGAACGATTTATATTGCTCAAAGAGCAAAGGCCATGATTGTTCCCTTAACAATAAAGGCCCACAGAGGAGTTGTGCTAAGTAAACGCTGGGATAAACATTTCATTCCTTTGCCTTTTAATAAAATCACTGTATTTATTGGTAGACCCATAGAAGTAAAACCCGAGGACTCTCTTAAAACAAAAGCAAGGGAAGTAAACAGGTCTCTCCTCGAACTAACTTAAATAAAAAAGAACTGAAAAAATGCAGCCTTTTTACCTATCCTTTCTCTAAAACACCGAGTTCTATCAATTTCTCCTTAAACTGGTTTTTCCTGTCAGCTCCCATCTGAATGAAAGGACTCCTTGGATATGCTTTGACGACTCCTCTAAGTTCAAGCATGGTGTACACTGCAACAATAGTAGAGCCTGCCGAATACATTACATCCCTTAAAGAGTTTACTTTTTTCTGTATTTCTCTACATCTTTTGAGATCACCATTTATTCCGGCTTCAAATAGCTCAACGCATATCTCTGGAAAGGCATTTCCCAGGCCGGGTATGAAAGCCCGAGCTCCCAGGGCGGCTGCAGATAGCCACATTGCTTCTGTCCCGGGAACCACATCAAAATCCTCTGGTGTCTTTCTTAAATAGTTTGCAAGCATCATTATATCAAAAGAGCTATCTTTTACCCCTTTTACCCCTACCTCAGCTAATTTTAAAATTAGTTTTTCATCTACACCATATCCCACAGTTTTTGGATTATTATATATGTAAACAGGTATTTTTACAGATTTTACCAGCTCTGAATAAAAGTGAATTATACTTTCCTCTGTATGATGATAATAATAGGGAGGAACAGAGGCTATTCTATCAGCTCCAAATTTTTCTGCATGTTGTGCAAGAGCTATGGAATCTCTTAAATTGGTTGTTCCTACGTGAGCTATCACCGGTATCCTACCATCAACCTCTTTTGCTGTTATTTCAAAGACTTTTTTTCTTTCCTCTACATTCATCAGCGGTCCGCTTCCATAAGACCCACAAACAAATAGGCCATGCACTTGCTCCTTTAAAAAACTTACTATTATCCTTTGTGCATCCCTATCTATCTCTCCGTTTTCTTTAAAGGCAGTTACGAGCGGAGGAACAACTCCGTACATCTTTTTCATTTATCTCTCCTTTTTTATTTTCCATTTTTTTTCCTTTTCAGAAAAACCATCCAGGGTAAAGATAGCTTTTATCGATATTTCATTCCCATCATCTCTCCTATTTTTATGTAACTTTCAGCTAACTTATGCTCTGGTTTCAGCTCAAATCCCCATGGAAATCCCCAATTATGTTTTTCAAGATAGTGAAGTGCTTTTACAAGATCGTCCAAAATTTCTGTTGGGGCTGAGAATATTATCTCATTATTTTGAGTCATTGCAATCCGCCTATCGCCCCTACACGGAGAAGCAACCAGGCATTGCCTATTCTGCAATACAGGAACAACAGCGTAAACACATGCAGCATGACCTGACAACCTGCAGTTAACATCATCCCCATCTATACAATTCTTTGCTATAAGGAGCTGGGTTAATTGAGATGGGTCGCAATAAACCACAAACATATCAGGTTCAAAACTACATTTGTTCAAAAGAGCAGAAACTATTCCTATATATTCACCCACCTTTAATCGAGGAAATGACTGTGCCCATTTTCTTCCAGCCTCCTGAGTCATTGCAGAGTCAGGAAAACGGTTGTTTCCATCCAGAAAATCTTGTGGAGGTTCTGCAAGGCCGTATCCTATGACTGGTTCAAAACACCACATATCCTCCTTCAACATCGCAATAGTGATTCCCTCCCAGCGAGACATTGAAAAACCCTGACAAAGATCCAAACGATATCCCATATCCTTCAGCGGTCTTTTTGCCTCCCTTGGAACATCTGCCTCACTTCTGAGCATCTTAATTGCCAGAGGAGATGTCCGTAAACGTAATATCTTTATAATCTTCTCCGTATTTTGGTGTATGTTTCTCAGACTCATGATTTCCATTCTCTCCTTACATAGTTATTTTTTATTCAATAATTTTTCAATAGTGTGCTTGAACTTCTTCCTCCACTGCTATGGCACGGCAAGGAGCCGCATCTCCGTCTTTTATCTTCAAAGGAAGAGCGATAAAGAGAAAGCGATCTTTTCTAATCTGGACCAGATTGGCCAGATTTTCAATAATAGGAAGGCCCTCTCCCAGCAAAGTATGATGAATCATCATTTCTTTATCTCCTATAGGGTCAACTGAAAGAGCATCTGTAGCGAAAGCCACGATTCCTTTTCTAATAATTCGGTTCTTTCAACTTTTGACACCAAATACCACCATTAACCGATTTTTAAGAAAGAACCATAAAAATAAACCAAAAAACACTTCCTTCACAAAATCTCCTATAAACTCTCCATTGCAGGAAAAAGTAACTTTTATTCCTTTTCTTAATTGATTTTGCCCTACTTCTCTCACTTTTCATTTCACTTTATTTTGCAACAATGACCTCAATACCTTTGGCAGTTAAAGCTTCCGCATATGCCTGGGGTAACTTATCATCAGTGACGATCTTATCAACAGCTGTTATTGGAATAGCTGAGGTTAAAGAGACTTTATTAAATTTACTGTGATCCGCCACTATAATAACTTTTTTAGCTGATTTCACTATTGCCTTTTTAGTCTCAACAATATCCAGATCAGGATACATCACCCCTGAATCAATCGAAATTGCCGCGCATCCAAGAAAAGCTATATCTGCATTTATCTTACTAAATGCCTCCTTTGTTAATGCTCCCACAAGGCTATCTGTCTCCACATTCAATAAGCCCCCTGTCAAGATAACTTTGAGGCCAGGTTTCCCCTGTAACAAGCGGGCAATATTAATCGCAGTGGTAACCACTACCACATTTTTCTTATATCCCATATTTTGAGCTATTTGTGCTGTTGTTGTCCCAGCATCCAGAATAATTGTATCACCATCTTTAATAAGTTTGGCTGCTGTAATTCCGATTTTCCTTTTTTCTTCTCTATTTTGGATTTCTCTTTCACTAAATAAAGCTCTTGCACTCCGAGTAACTATCCCCCCATGAAATCTACCTATAAGTCTTTGCTTTCCCAATATTTTCAAATCACGTCTTATAGTAGAAGGTGATACATTCAGTATCTTGCTCAATTTTGAAACTGTTATAATGCCATTTTCCTCAACTATTTTTTTTATTTCTCTACATCTTGTAGATCTCAACATTGTTATAGTTTTGCTCATATTTATGCAAATTTGATTTTTTGTGTGCAATTGTTGACTTTATCTTGCCACATTTAATATTTCTGTCAACCATGTTCGGTTTCTTCCGCAAACTCTTGACAAACATTCTAAGAGTATAATACTAATAAAGGCTACACAACTCGAAAAGGAGGAATAGATGAGCAACATTGGATGGATAGGAACAGGGGTTATGGGACGACCAATGGCTGGTCATCTAATTAAGGCTGGACACACCGTAACTGTCTTTACAAGAACCAAAAATAAAGCTCAGGAGCTAATTAATGCTGGAGCTAAATGGGCCAATTCCCCTCAAGAGGCAGCTGAAAATCAGGATTTTGTCTGCACCATGGTAGGCTATCCTCAGGATTTAAGGGAGGTTGTTTTCGGGAAAGAGGGTATCATAAATACAATTAAACCAGGCTCAATATTTATTGATTTTACAACAAGCAAACCCAGCCTGGCTATTGAAATTGCGGAGGCTCTAAAGAAAAAGGGAGTACTTGCTCTGGATGCCCCGGTTTCAGGCGGAGACGTAGGAGCCCGTAATGCAACACTTTCCATCATGGTTGGTGGAGATGAAAAGGCTTTTAATGCCGCAAAACCCATTCTTGAAAAGTTAGGAAAAACAGTCATTCTACAGGGGGGTCCTGGTGCCGGACAACACACAAAAATGTGTAATCAAATACAGGTTGCTGGAACCATGATTGGAATGGTAGAGGCACTAATCTACGGTGCAAAGGCTGGATTAGACCTTGAAACTATGCTTCGCTCAATATCCGGAGGAGCTGCTGGATGCTGGAGTCTTGATAATTTAGCTCCCAGGATTTTGAAAGGTGATATGGAACCGGGATTTTTTGTAGACCATTTCGTTAAGGATATGGGGATCGCTCTGGAGGAAGCTGAGAGAATGCAACTATCTTTACCCGGGTTAGCTCTTGTTCACCAGCTGTATGTATCCGTTCAGGCTCTTGGTGCCGGTCGTAAAGGGACACAGGCCCTATACCTTGCACTTAAACATATGGCAGGTATGGATTAAATCAAAACTTCAAAAATTGGAAGATAAAGATATAGACCGGATTATAAACATTTTAAAAAAGGAGGCTCTATACCGGGATACTCCAGCTGTTACAGAAACTGCCTCGAAGACCAGAGATCCTTTTAAGGTATTAATATCCTGTCTGCTTAGTCTTAGAACAAAAGATGAGGTAACGCGAAAAGCTTCCCGAGAACTTTTCAGCAGGGCAGCTGATGTTAAAAGCATGGCAAAGCTTCCCACCGATGAAATTCAGAAAATCATCTATCCGGTGGGATTTTACAGAAATAAGGCCCGGAGTATAAAGAGGGTGTGCAAAACCCTCATTGAAAGATACAGGGGAAAGGTGCCCTCTGAATTAGACGAGCTTCTTTCTCTACCTGGCGTGGGAAGAAAAACAGCTAACCTTGTTTTAACCCTGGGATTTGGTAAACCCGGCATCTGTGTGGACACCCATGTACATCGGATAACCAATCGCTGGGGGTATGTAACCACAAAAAATCCTGAAGAAACAGAACTTGCCCTCAGAAGAAAGCTACCTTTAAGTTACTGGATACAATTTAACAGTCTTCTGGTAAGCTTTGGCCAGAGGGTGTGCAAACCACTATCACCTTTTTGCAGCAGATGTCCTGTTAGAAAGTTTTGCAGGAGGGTGGGGGTTAAAAGGAGCAGATAAGGTTATATTTCTATCTGCATCAGGTCTTCTGCTACTATAATCTCGCCACAAAAATTTTCAGAGCATTGTTTTTTAACTTTTTCTAAATCCAGATCCAGGTGTGTTAAAACCAGTTTTTTAACCTGTGCTTTTGTGGCAATCTCGCCACATTCTCTGGGGATAAGATGGGTTTTTAATTTCTGTTCATTCAGCACGGTGCACTCTAAAACCAACACATCCACATTCCTGAAAAATTCTATTAACCTCTCGCAGTAGCCTGTATCACCAGAGTATCCAAATGTCTTCTTATCGGCCTTTACCTTGTAACAGATTGATGTAAGCTCATCCACATGATATGTTCTTGCAACCTCTATTCTGCAAAAAGGAAGTGAAATAACATCATTATCGTCCACTTCCCTCACCCTTACTTTAAAAGGCAGGTGGGAGAATTGAGGAGCCAGCTTGGTCAGAGTTTTATAAAACCTCTTAAGTCCGGGTGGACCAAAAAGGTGCAGATCCTTTTCTCTATCAAGATGATAGGCCCACAGGTACTGCAAAAGATCCGAGGTATGATCTATGTGCAAATGGGTAATAAATATATAATTTATCTTCTCATAATTTATACCAGCTTCTACAAGACGCATAAAGGTGCCACAGCCTGCATCAAAAATAACTGTTTCACCACCTATCGTTAAAGCCAGTCCACTGGGATATCTAACTGTTCTGGGCTTAAAAACACCGGATCCTAACACAGTTAATTTCATAAAAGTATCTTCTCCTGGAAATAACATGCCTGATTGAAGTTACCAGAGATAAATTAAGGTAAATCCGCCCGTATGTCAACCCAAAAAGCTAAGTTTCCCGATACAATCAAGCTATCTGGAGAAAAAGCTAACAGGATACGGATCTTCCTCATCTTGCCACAGGGAAAAGACTCTGATATAATAACAAAGCATATTTGGGTAACACATACCCGGGAGGAATAAATGGAATACAATATAAAGAACATAAAGTTCTCTCCTGAGGGAAAAGCTAAAATAGAATGGGCTCTTTCCAATATGAAGGTTCTAAGTGTTATTAGAGAAAGATTTTCCCGCGAAAGGCCCCTTGAGGGGGTGAAAATTGGAGCCTGTCTTCATGT
>QMQA01000049.1 GCA_003648845.1 Candidatus Aerophobota bacterium | reverse complement strand
TTTTTGCAGCCAAGGGGGCGGGGGTCTTTGTGAAGGTAGGTGACAGGGTGCCGGATCTATTGATTCTTGATCTTTTAATGCCAAAAATGGCTGCGTTCGAGGTAATAAAGAGATTAAAAAAAGATGTCCAATTCTCTAATCTGCCTATTTTAATTCTTACTTCGGTAAAAAAACAAGCCAGTGAAAGAAGATACGAACTTGAAACAGGTCTTTCTCTGGATGTGGATGATTATATAGAGAAACCTGTTAATCCGAAAGATTTTATTCACCGGGTGGAAAAAATTTTAAAAAGATCCTGAAAGATAGCTACCATAATTTGGCAGAAGGAGGCAAAATAATGAAGAAGAAGATACTTCTGGTGGATGATGATAAAGATTTTCTGGAGGGAACCAGAATAATTCTGGAAGAGAACAATTTTGAGGTTGCTACCGCTACAGATGGGAGGCAGTGTCTTGATAAGTTAAACAGTTTTAAGCCTGATCTTTTAATTCTGGATATAATGATGCCAGAGAAAAGTGGATTTGATGTATGTAAAGAAATAAAAAGTTCTGTTGAGTATAACAAGATTCCCGTGATAATGCTGACTGCGCTTAAGAAAAAACTCGGTCAAACCTCTTATTCTGTTGCTCAGGGACTTGAACTTGAAGCAGAAGACTATATTGATAAACCTGTGGACCCTAAAGAGCTTGTTTCGCGGATTAACAATCTTTTGCAAAAGGTGCAAAAGGAGTAAAATAATGTATCCAGATGAGTTGAGGTATCTTGATTCTCATCAGTGGATTAAGGTAGAAAACGATGTGGGAGTGATAGGTATCACCCAGTATGGGCAGGAAAAGATGGGGGAGATTCTTTATGTTGAGCTTCCCTCCGAGGGTAGAAAGATTGTGCAAAAGGAATCTTTCTCCACTCTGGAATCGGTTAAAGCGGCCTTTGATGTTCCTTCCCCTGTCAGCGGAGAGATACTCGAGGTTAATCAGAAGTTAAATCAGGACCCCTCTCTTGTTAATAAGGACCCTTACGGTGAAGGGTGGCTGGTAAAGGTAAAGATTTTCGAGCCCTCAGAGCTTGACTCACTCCTCACCTCCTCAGAATATGAAAAGATTGTAGAAAAAAATCAGAGCAGTTGAGATAAAGATGAGGAAAGGAGGTGATTATACTTATTTTAACCTGGAAGGTATAGGATGAGGTAAATTTTAAAAAGAGGGAGGCAAACTGATGAAAAAAGTAGTTGTTTTAACATTGGTTTTTCTTTTCTTACTCGCTTCAACTATTGCAGGAGTAGCCCAGGAGCCTATAAAAATTGGCGCTCTTTTTGCCCTGACAGGTGGTCTTGCCCCGTACGGTCTTCCCATTGTCAATGGAGCAAAACTTGCTGTTGAGCAGATAAACAGGGCTGGAGGAGTTCTGGGAAGGAGGGTAGAACTTGTAATAAGAGATACTGCTACCGCTCCAGCAGCGGGTAGGGATGCAGCAAGTAAACTTATCAATCTGGACAGGGTAGTAGCTATCATTGGAGCTTTATCCAGTGGAGTGACTGTCGCATCCTCCAGTTTAACTATTCCTGCAAGAGTTGTTCTTATCTCTCCTGCCTCCACATCCCCTATGCTCACTGACCTTAAAGATGATGATTTTGTCTTCAGAACCTGTGTGTCTGATGCTCTACAGGGAGTAGTTCAGGGAAAACTTGCTCTTGATCTTGGTTACAAAACTGCCTCTGTGATATACGTGAATAATCCTTACGGCAAAGGACTGGCTGAAGTGTTTAAGAAAGAATTTGAAGCAGGGGGAGGAAAGGTTCTGGCTATGGTTCCTTATGAAGAGAATAAACCATCCTACAGGGGAGAGGTAGAGAAGGCAATTGCTAAAGGTCCAGGTGTTATAAATCTTATTGGCTATCCTGTTGATGGAAACAAAATGCTGGTTCAGGCTGTTGAATTAGGTTACGAGGGGACTTATCTTTTCTCTGATGGTATGAAAGGAGAAGCCGTGGCTGGAGGTCCAGCAGCAGAATACATTGAGGGAACTTTTGGTACAGCTCCAGGAGCTCTGGAGGTAGCTGTAGCTGAAACTTTTGAAAAAGATTATCGGGAAGCTTTTGGTCCTTCCACTGTTCCTTTTAGAGCTCAATGCTATGATGCCTTTGCCCTTCTCGCACTTGCTATCCAGAAGGCAGGACCTTCGTTTTTAGATATGACTCAGGAGGAACAGGGAACAGCTATCAGGGATAATCTGCGTGCTGTAGCAAATCCACCTGGAGAAGAAGTTACCTACAATGAATTCTCCAGAGCCTTCGAGCTCTTAAAAAAGGGAGTGGATATAAACTATCAGGGAACATCAGGTCCAATTACCTTTGATAAAAATGGAGATGTGGTGGAAGGAGCGATAGAGATCTGGCAAAACTTTGAAGGTAGAGCAAAAACTGTAAAGATACTAAAGGTAAGCACCCGGTAAAGAAAAAAAGGGGAAGCATAACTGCTTCCCCCTATTTTTTACTTTTTAAAATTAAAGAGACGACTTTTTCTTCTCCCAGAATCCCTCTGGGACGCATAATGAGAATAATTTCAAGTATTACCCCCACTGAAATAATCCTCAGACTTGCCGCCCTGTAACCGGTCAGTCCCCATTGAGAGGTTAGAAATTCAGTTCCTGCCCAAACTCCCCATATGACAAATGCTCCCACGATAGCTCCAAGATTGTTACCACTTCCTCCGACAATGAGCATGACCCAGATTAGAAAAGTTCCAAAAAATGGCTCAAAACTGCTTGCATCGATAAAACGGGCATAGTGAGCATACAGACTTCCTGCCATTCCCATAATCATAGCACCGAGGACCAGAGATTGCATCTTGAACCAGAAGATGTTTTTACCGGTAGTTGCCGTTGCTATCTCATCTTCCCTTATAGCTCTTAGTACCCTGCCCCAGGGAGATCTTATCATTTTCTCGCTTATCAAGTAAAGTGCTGCCAGAATAAAAATTACAAGTCCCAGGTAAAACCAGTTGTAACCATTGGACAATAAACTTTGCAACCAGGAGGGAAGCTGGGGATTTCCTTCCAGAAAAAACCTTATACCTTTTTCTATGGGGGAGGCAAGGGGGGCAGGGATATGCTTTATTCCCCAAACGGAGTTAGTTAGCCAGCTTTCATTTTTAAGTACCAGCCTTATGACCTCAGCTATACCAATAGTAGCAATTGCCAGGTAGTCCTCTTTTAGTTTCAGGGTGGGAAGCCCGATAAAAAAAGCAATCAGTCCACTTACAAGGGCTGCTCCCACAAATCCCACCGGCCAGGGAAACTGAAACCCTCCCACCACCCTCCAGTCCATAGGACCGGGAGGTGGTCCAGAAAGAAGAGCAGAAGTATAAGCACCTATAGCATAAAATCCAGCAATACCTATATTAAAAAGTCCGGTATAACCCCATTGAATATTTAACCCTAAACAGAGTACCGCAAATATTCCCGCTGTTATGGCAAAAAATACCGCGTAGTTAAGAATACCGGCAAATACATCCATTTTTTATTTTTCTCCCAGAAGTCCCCTTGGTTTGATTAGCAGCATTACCACCATTATTATGAAGGCAACTGCAGGTTTATAGGAGGTGGAGATAAAGGCAGTGGAAATCTCTGCAGAGAGACCGATTATCATCCCTCCCAGCATAGCACCGTAAGGGCTTCCTATTCCGCCAAGAATGACGGCGGCAAATATAGGTAGAAGCATATTCCAGCCCAGATTAGGTGTTATAAATTTGTTTTCAATTCCCGCCAGAACTCCCCCGGCAGCTGCCAGTGCTGACCCAATTGCCCAGGTCCACTTAATTACGTTCTCTGTATCTATACCAGAGACCTGGGCAAGGTCCATATTGTCTGAGGTTGCCCGCATTGCTTTTCCCATCCGGGTATTTGTCAGGAAAAAATGTAGAAAAATTACAAGACAGCTGGCAACTGCTATGATAAAAATCTCATCAGGTTTTATTCTTACTCCTAATCCCGGGATACGGATGGCAATCTGGATTTTTTTTATGTAATAGCGAGGATCAGGTCCCCAGATAAACTGGAGGGCGTTTCTCAGTATAAAAGCTACCCCTACCGAGGAAATTAAAAGGGTAATACGTCCGGTGGTACGAAGTCTTTTGTAAATTACCCTGTCAATCCCGATGGCCACCCCTCCTGTTGCTATCATACTCAGGATAAAGGCAAGCAACAAAGGCAGACCAAAGGATAGAGGATGAAAAGGGGTGGAGGGAAGGTTTAACCCTTGGAAAAAACCCAGGAAGGCAAAAGCCAGAAACGCACCCGTAGCCATTACATCGCCGTGAGCAAAATTGGCAAACCTGAGGATTCCATACGTTAAAGAAAGTCCTATTGCTCCCAGCGTTATAATACTTCCCGAGACAAGACCATATACAACCAGTTGTGGGATTCTTGAGGTAATTTCCACTCTACCTTTTCTTCCCTTCTTCTCTTTTTATTCTCCCAGATACAGTTTGCCTATTTCCTCGTTATTCAAGATAGCCTCACCCGAGCCTTCAAATCTGTTGTGTCCCATAACAAGCACATATCCTCTGTGGGATATCATCAGGGCTTTTCTGGCATTTTGCTCTACCATAAGGATGGATACACCTTTTTGATTTATCTTAATTATTTTATTAAAGATCACCTGAACTAACTTTGGAGAAAGTCCCGCTGAGGGCTCATCCAGAAGGAGTAGAACAGGGTCCAGCATTAGGGCTCTTCCTATGGCTACCATCTGCCGCTGTCCCCCACTTAATTTTTTAACTTTAACCTTCTTTTTTTCCTTTAAATCTGGAAATATTTGATAAACCTCCTCCATTTTTTTTCGGAAGCCGTCTCTTCTTATAAAGGCACCCATCTCAAGGTTTTCATCTACAGTTAATGAAGGGAATACATTATCCGACTGTGGTACATAACATATACCCTCTGCCACTATCTGATTGGGGCTTTTGCCGGTTATATCCTGATTCTTGAAGATTATTTTACCCTGGGTAGGCTTTAAAAGTCCCAGAATCGCCTTCATCAAAGTAGATTTGCCTGCTCCGTTGGGACCTATAATGGTAACAACTTCTCCCTCATCAACCCTGCAGGAGACCCCGTGGAGAATTTCTGTTTCTCCATATCCACCTCGCAAATTCTCCACCTTAAGTATTGTTGCCAAGGTTACACTCCCAGATAAGCTTCCAGAACTTTTTTATCTTTCTTTATTTCCTGGGGTGTTCCTTCTGCCATTTTTCGCCCCTTATTCATCACAATTACCCTGTCACAAAGATAGGTGACAAGGTCCATGTCGTGTTCAATAAGAAAGAAGGTTATTCCTTCCTGACGCAGTCTTTCTATATTATCAACCAGTTTCTTCATTAAAGTGGGGTTTACTCCTGCTCCCGGTTCATCCAGAAGGATTATCCTGGGGTCAGCCATCAGTATTTTAGCCAGCTCAAGAAGTTTTTTTTGCCCGGAAGAAAGATTCTTGGCATACTCGTCTTTGAGGTGGATAAGCTCTACGAACTCCAGTATACTTAAAGCCTTTTCCATAATTTGTTTTTCCTGAATCCTGACATAGCCTGGTCGAAAAAGGGTGTTCAACAGGTTTTCGCCAGGTTGATTTTTGGGAACCAGCATGAGATTTTCAAGAACGGTCATTTCTTTAAATTCTCTGGGAATCTGGAAAGTCCGGGCAATAGATTTACGGGCAATCTCATGGGAAGGTAATCCATCAATTCGGTCATCTAAAAACCAGATTTCTCCTGCATCTGGTTTGTAAACTCCGCTGATTAAATTAAAAACAGTGGTTTTTCCTGCTCCATTGGGTCCAATAAGACCGGTGATGGAGCCCTCCTCTACTCTAAGGGAGCATTTATCTACAGCTTTGACTCCCCCGAAGCTTTTCTCAAGCTCTCTTACCTCTAACATTTTTCTCCCTCTTGCAAATGGATGCACATTTACCCATAAAAATAATTTAAAATTAACAAAAGTCAACCACTTGACCTTGCACCCGGTTTAAGTTAACTTTGAAAATAAGGATATTAAGATGAAAAAAATCAAAAGCTCGGTTTTGCAAGCAAGGATTATAGAAATTTTGCGAGAGCTTGTGGAAACTCCTACTCCCACCGGCAGTGAGGAGAGACTGCACGAGTTCTTATCTTCATTCCTGGAAAAAGTGGGATTCCAGATAGAGATACAAAAAATCCCGGGATATTCTTCAAATCTTATAGGAAGAAGGAAAAAAGGTGGACCTCTTTTCTGTACCCATATAGATACTTACCCTGCTTTTGCTCATGCTCAACCTTACAGGCTTAGAATAGAAGGGGAAAATCTTGTAGGAAGAGGGGTGGTAGACCCTAAAGGACAGATAGCATCCCTTCTGGTAGCTCTGGAGAGGACAGAAACGCCCTCTCAGGTAGCTTTTACCTCAGGAGAGGAGGAAGAGGCTCTCGGATCCAGGTTTCTCGATATAAAAGCCAGGGAGGGAGTGGTTCTTGAGCCAACTGATCTTTCTCTTGCTCTATCTCAGGCCGGGGCAATAGAGATAGAGGTTGAAGTGGAGGGTAAAGCTGTTCATGGTTCAGTACCTCACGAAGGAGAAAATGCTATTCTGAAAGCTTTAGAGGTTTACAGGCAACTTGAAAAGATGACATTTTTAAAACTAACCCATCCCCATTTTCCCCGGGGAGGATGGATAAACCTTGGAAAAATCGAAGGAGGAGAAGATATAATGGTGGTTCCGCATCACTGCTTTTTCCAGGCCGATGTTGGTATTGTCCCTGGGGTAGATATTGATAAAGCGGTTAAGGAGATAGAAGGCATAGCCTGGAGGACTGGAGCAAAGGTAAATTTCAGGGATATAACTTCACCGGTTGAGGTGGACCCTCGTCTTAAAATTGTGAAACTTTTAAGGCAATCTTTTAAGGAAGTAGTTGGGAAAGAACCCCGGGTAGGAGGAATGCCAAGCTGGACAGATGCTGAAAATCTTTTTCAAAAAGGAATTCGGTGTGTAGTTTTTGGAGCAGGCAAACTCTCAGTGGCTCACTCTAACCATGAGGCTATTTCACTAAAAGAATTAGAGACTCTTTCACGGATTCTTATCCGTTTTCTCAATCTTTGGGAGGGATAGCTCTTTTCTCATTCTCACCCACTCTCCCCACCCCCCTTTTTCTTTAAAACCGAGTTTTTGATACCAGTTACGGGCCGGCCAGTTTTCCTCTCCTACCCACAGAGAAAGAAATCTACACCTTTTTTCTCTGGCGTACCTTAAAACTGTATTAAATAACTTTTTTCCTATGCCTTTCCCCTGTAATTCCTCCTGCACGGCAATCTCGTGCAACTCACCTGTTCTTCCCCATCTGTAATCTTCCCAGCTGGTATGTATACAGGCAAAACCTGTTATCCTTCCCTCTTTTTCTGCAATCCAGAATCCTTCTGGTTCTTTCGTATAGAGCCACTCCAGATAGCTTCTAATTTTATTTTCGCTTCTATAAGCGTACTTTTCCACTTTCTTATAGGCAGATTGATAAACCTTTATAAGAGTCTGAAGTTCTTCTTTTTTTACTCGTCTTATCAGAAGATCTTCACTCTCTTCTTCCATTTTTATCAACCAACCTTTTACTCAATTATATCTGAAAAGCTGGTCCCGTAAACAGCAAACAAGGAAAAAGGCAAAAAAGGGGAAAAAAAGGGGACAGGCTACTTTTTTCAAAACAGGATTAAACCTGCTCTCTCCTTTATCCCTTGCCATCCCCCAGTTTTTGAAATCTTGCTATAGACCTACCTTTAACTAATCATTTTCTCTGCAAAATCAATCCTGAATTTTCTTGACAAAATTTGTCTTACAGGTAATATACTGATAGAT
>QMQA01000048.1 GCA_003648845.1 Candidatus Aerophobota bacterium | reverse complement strand
GTTGTTCCGTAAAAAAGTATGATGCCACCCAGACTGCCCGGCATCCCCAAAAGCCTGTAAAGAAGAGCAAGAAAAATAGCTATGCCAAAATTGGTTCCCGGTCCAGCCAGGGCAACCCATATCATATCTTTTTTGGGATTATTTAAATTGCCCGGAGTAATAGGAACTGGCTTTGCCCCTCCAAATATGGGTGCCCCTGCTCCAAAAAGCTTCATAATAATCATAATCCCTGGCAAAAATTTTTTCCTGATAAACTCTATCTCTTCCTGTTTTGTTTTTACCAGCCCATCTAACTTTGCCTTCTTCACCTCCTCCAGTATCTGGGAGAACTTTGGTGAAGGGCGAAAGCCCATTTTTTTTAAATCATCTCCCCTCACCTGGACCTTAACCTTCTGCAGCGTGGAAAGATAAAAAATTATCCTTTTCTTAACCTGCTTGCTTTTTGTCTTTGCCATTGCGACAGCAAGCGCCTCTGGAGGGTAACAGCTCAAAAGATAATAAATGGAACTGGGTTTAACTCTTGGCAGCCTTAACCTGGCTATTATCTCCCGGACACCCCTGATACTTGCAAGAAGAGCTTCCCTTTCCTCCCGGGTAAAACTGTACCTTGTGCAAAAATCATCTATCCTGTCTTTTTCCAGCCCGTTTAAAAGCAAAGCCAGTCTCATCAGCCATCTCCTGCTCTCTGTTCCTGTTAAAAGCTCATATCTGGCAATAGCATCTACCAGCTCATCAAGAACTTTTTCTCTGAACGATGTTAACCTGATCCCGGGCTGAATAACCTGCAAAACACCAAGCTGCTGCATCCTGCCAATTATCTTTCCGGGCCTGTCCTCCTCCAGAATTTGAACCAGCTCCTCTTTTATCCTCTTACCACTTAGATGACGGAAAATATCAGCCTTCAATGCTTCTTTAATCAAATTTTCCGTATCCTTATCAATCCGGAATCCGTATCTTTGCTCAAATCTGATAGCACGGAATATGCGGGTAGGATCATCTATAAAACTTCTGGAATGCAAAACCCTGACTCTGGAACACTCAAGATCCTCCCTTCCCCCGAAAAAATCAATCAGCCTGCCAAAATCAGGCGGATTAATGCTGATAGCCATTGCATTAACGGTAAAATCCCTGCGGAAAAGGTCCTCCCTCAGGGGAGCCTTTTCAACTCGAGGTAAAACTGCAGGACGGGGATAAAACTCACGTCGAGAGGTAGCTATATCAAGCCTGAATCCTTCACCAAGATCAAGAGTGGCTGTACCAAACTCTGGATGTGCTGTAAGGCTGGCTTTTAACTTTACAGCTAATTTTCTGGCAAAGGCAATTCCATCTCCTTCAACCAGAAGGTCTATATCAAAATTCTCGTTTCCCAGAAGCAGGTCCCTCACAAAACCTCCCACTATGAAAACCGGCATGCTCATCTTTTCGGCAAGCTTTCCTGCCTCAACCAGAATATCCATGATATGGGAGGGAACTTTTTTCTCCAGAAGGAATTTTAAATTATCACCGGGAAAATCTTTGTTATAGGCCTCAAAGATATCAAGACTGGTAAGGATACCCCGGAACTTTTGATCTTCAAATACCAGAAGCCAGGGCACCTCTTCCTCCATCATTATCTGCTGCGCCTTTTTCAGGGAAAAAGAGGGGGAAATCCGAACAAACTTTTTTGTGTAGTAACTTTTAATTGAAATATCACCGGAGTTATATTTTATCATATTTTCCACTTTCTGTCTGGATATTACCCCGACTATTTTCCCTTTTTCCTGAACTGGCAGAGCTTCCAGATTCTCCTCCTCCAGAATCTTTTTAACCTCTTTTGCCTTCATCTCAGGAAAAACACACCTTGCAGAGGATGACATCACCTTCTCTACTGTAAGATAAGGGGAGATTTTTTCCTCCAGAACGCTGTAGAGCTTTTTTTTTATATCTTCCAGATCCACACCTTTCAAAATAGCTGATGCAGCCAGACTATGCCCTCCTCCTCCAAAAGGGGAGAGAATATCATCTACATTAACAGAGAAAAGACGGGAGCGAGCCATTATATAAACTTTATCCCTGGATCTTACAATGGCAAAAACCACATCGGGATTTTTTAAATTAATAAATTTGTGCAAAGGTTGAGAGAGCCCCCCTACAAAATCTTCTATCTGTGTGGTTATTATTACAACTTCCACTCCATTTATCCAGATAGTCTGGGCCTTCTCCAGGAAATCTTTTAGCAGAATATCCTGCTTTTCAGTGAGACCCCGATTAAGAAAACCGGAACAGAACTCAAGTTTTGCTCCTTTGTCCAGAAGATAAGCTACCGATCGAAGATCGCAGGAGGTGGTGGAGGAAAAACTGAGAGAGCCTGTATCCTCGTAAATTCCCAGAACAAAAAGAGTTGCCTCAAAGGGACTTACAGGAATTTTTCTTTTCCTGATAAGCTCCACCAGGATACTGGTAGTTGCACCTACCTGCCTGCATACCTCAACATCTGCTTTAATGTCCAGAGGATGAGGGGGATGATGGTCATAAATATGGATTTTTACCCCCTTTTTCCCCACCAGCTTACCGAATATCCCTATTCTGCTGGTCCACCTTGTATCAACAAGTATAAGCTTTTTAACCTGTTCCAGATCCTTCTCGTTAAGTTTCTCTGTGGGAATCATCCATCCATAAAGATGCAAAAAATCTCTCACCTCTTGGGAGGGAGAGCCGGGAAGACAGAGTTTTGCCTCAGGATACAGCTTCTTTGCCGCTACCATAGAAGCAAGAGCATCAAAATCACAGCCTGTATGTGTGGTTACAACCTGCATTTTTCTTTTCAGACCCTTGGATGGTATTTTTTATAAATCTTTATTAGCCTTTCCTGGGTAATATGGGTGTAAATTTGAGTGGTAGAGATACTCACATGACCTAAAAGTTCCTGAACAGACCTTAAATCGGCATCTCTTGAAAGAAGATGAGTGGCAAAGGAGTGTCTCAGAGTGTGAGGTGAGATAACTTTGTTTATACCCGCTATCCGGGCATATTTTTTTATCATCTTCCAGCAAGACTGGCGAGAGATTCTTTCTCCGTACCGATTGCAGAAAAGAGGAGAATCCTTCCTCACCCCTTCTCTTTCTCTCAAATACCTGTTCAGCCATTTTATAGCCTCTTTACCCAGAGGAACCATTCTCTCACGGGAACCTTTGCCCTGCACCTTTAACCAGCCCGAGGCTAAATTCAAATCCCTGCGATTTAAGCTGACAAGCTCGGATATGCGCAGGCCTGTAGCATAGAGACACTCTAAAATAGCCTTATCCCTCAGACCAGCAGGTGAGGTGGTATCCGGGACATCCAGTAGCCTTTCCACTTCTCTCAGAGAAAGATAAGAAGGAATTTTTCTTCCCCTTCGAGGAGATACAACAGCCTGAGCAGGGTTTTCAGTAGCAGCTCCCTCTGCCTGTAAGAATCGGTAAAACATCCTTATAGCCGATAATTTTCGAGAGACGGAAGATGTTGAAAGTCTCCTGGTATCTTTTAAAAAGGAGGCATACTTCCCCACAACGGAAGAAGAGATACTCAACATATCAGAGCCAAGCC
The DNA here is from genome assembly GCA_003648845.1 of Candidatus Aerophobota bacterium. The sequence continues at coordinate 4,318 of QMQA01000048.1, read as the reverse complement.
ATTTTTTAAATTGCTCAAGGTCCACCCTGTAAGATAAGATGGTATTGGGAGAAAGGCCTCTTTCTATACGAAGATAATCAAGAAAAGAATCAATTGTAATTTGAGGCAAACCTCCACCCCTCTTTTAAACAACTTTCATTAATCTTTAAAAGATCAAACTTCTCTGGAGATAAAACATCCTTCAAAGAGGCAATAAGGCTCTCAAGGGATACTACTTTTGAGATGTGAGCCCAGGCTCCAAGAGCTACCATATTTGCCGTCTTTGCATTTCCAAGGTTCTCTGCTATATTATTGGCAGGAATCTCCAGGATCCTCACCTTTTTTCTTTTTGACTTTTCTTTTACAAGCGAAGTGTTTACCACTGCTGCACCTTTTTCTTTTATTCTGGATAAAAATTTCTCAAAGGCCGGCAGACTCATAAGGATTCCACTTTCCGGCCGGGAGATAATGGGCGAGGGAATCATTGAATCAGAAATTATTACCGTGCAGTTGGCCGTTCCTCCCCGCATCTCAGCCCCGTAAGAAGGATAAAAAACAACTTCTTTCCCCTCCCTCAGACCGGCATAAGCCAGGAGTTTGCCGGCAAATATTATTCCCTGTCCGCCAAATCCGGCTATTACAACATCCGTATACAATTTAACCTGCCTCTGAGCCAAGCTTTTCAATAATACTTATGGCAAGATCCTTACCTTCCTGAACAATTCTTTCAAGTTGAGTCTTCCGGGAAGCCTCTGCATAAACCCTCACCTTGGGTTCAGTTCCCGAAGGTCTGATCAGAAGCCAGCTTTCATCTTCCATGATAAATTTTACTCCATCAATGGTTAAAATCTTCTTTAAGGGAATACCTCCTAAGGCAGAAGGGGGACTTGAGGTAAGTTTCTCCACTATCTTTTTTTTATCCACACCTCCCTTTTGAAAATCTATTCTTTTAAAAAAAGAGCTGCCAAATTTCTTTTCCATCTCATCCAGGATACTGGATAAGGGCTTTCCCTTTTTTGCTATCATTTCCACAAATAAAAGAGCTGATAAAATGCCGTCTCTTTCCGGCAAGTGTCCATAATACCCATAACCTCCACTCTCTTCCCCACCAAAAATTACCTTCTCCTTAAGCATCTTATCGGCTACGTACTTAAACCCCACTGGAGTCTGTTCCCATTCAAGACCAAACTTACGGGATATCCTCTCCGGTTGATAACCAATAGAAACCGTCTTTACCACCTTTCCCCTCATTTCCTTTTCTTCTACAAGATACAAAAGCAGAAGAGAAAAAACCTGAAGGGGGGAAAGATACCTACCTTTATCATCTACAACTCCCACTCTATCAGCATCCCCGTCAGTAGCAACACCCAGGTCCGCTCCCCGGAATTTAACCTCTTTTTTCAAGTCCTTTAAATTTTCCTCAATCGGTTCAGGATTTATACCTCCAAAACCGGGATTGGGTTTAGGATGAATGGCAAAAACCTCACAGGTGGACCTCTCAAGAATCCTGTCCACAAGTCCATATCCTACACCATACATTGGATCATAAACTATCTTAAGAGAAGCCCTGTTTATAAGGTCCATATCCAGAAATGAGCAAACTTTTTTAAGATAGGAAGGTAGAAGGTCAACTTTTGCAGCAAGACCTCTTCTTTCCGCCTCATCCCAGGGTAAAAACTTCACCCTGCTTTTATCAAGCATGGACTCAATCCTGCCTGTTATCTCAGCTGTAGCAGAGCAACCGGAAGAGGTTTTGACTTTTATTCCGTTAAACTTAGAAGGATTATGAGAGGCAGTAATCATTATCCCTCCCTGCAACCTTCTCTCCACTACTCCGAAAGATACAGCCTGAGTGGGAACATCACTCTGGGATAAAAGTACTGGAATCCCGTTACCCAGAAGAACCTGTGCAACCTCTAAGGCAAACTCTGAGGAGAGAAAACGTGTATCATACCCTATAAGGATGCCTTTTTCTTCCCCTTTTTGAGTTTTATAATAATCAGCAATTGCCTGAGCTACTCTGGCAACTGTCTCAAATGTAAAATCATCAGCAATAATTCCCCTCCATCCGTCAGTTCCAAATTTAATCTCTCTCATTGCATCTTCCTTAAATTTCTGGATGTTAGTTTTAAATACTATCAAAAAAAGAGCAAATGTCAAAAGTTGGTCAGTATTGTCCATTCTGTAGTTTTTGACTGAAAAAAATAAACTGCTATCTTATTAGAGAGGGAATATTAAATGGATGTTGTGGGTCTTGGTGCTTTAAATCTTGACATTATTTACCGGGTTGATTTTGAAAATTTACCGCAGGTAAAAAAGGGAGAAGAGAAAAAAATCGATGAAGAAGATATCTCCTTTATAAAAAGGCTACTTGAAAAAAAGGGCAGGCTCATAACAAAAAGCGGGGGAGGATCAGCCGCCAATACTATTTACGCTCTTTCCAGAATGGGTTTTTCCTGTGGATTTGCAGGCAGGGTGGGAGAGGATGAGGAAGGGGATTTCCTTTTGCAGGATTTAATGGCTGCAGGCGTTGATACCACCGGAATTTTAAGAGAAGGAAAAACCGGTATCTGTTTCATCCTGGTGGATAAAAAGGGGGAAAGAAGCATACTTGTTGTGCCCGGTACCAACGATAATTTGCTACCCCACCAGGTGGATATGGATTATATCAACAGAGCAAAGATTCTTCACACTACCTCTTTTATAGGAAATACCTCCTTCCAGACCCAGAAAAAGATAGTTTTAAGGGCAAAACCCCTTATAAGTTTTGATCCTGGCCAGCCTCACGCAAACAAGGGATGGAATGAGCTTTTTCCCATTCTCCAGAGAACTCATATTCTCTTTTCCACCGAAAGGGAAGTTGAAATTATTACCTACGATAGCTTTAAGGAAGGATGTCGCAGGATGGTAAGAGGGGGTGTAAAAATAGTTGTTTGTAAAATGGGAGAGGAAGGCTCCTGGATAATCACCCGGGAAAAAGAGATTTTTATCCCTTCCAGAAAGGTAAAAAGTGTTGATACTACTGGAGCAGGGGATGTTTATGCGGCTGGTTTTCTTGCAGGATTTTTAAACAAGCTCTCCTTGATAGAGTGTGGAAAGCTCGGAACATATGCTGCTGCCATAAGTATTGCAGGATTTGGTAGAGAAAAATATCCAGGAAGGAAAATTCTGCAAGATTTTTTGCAAGAGTGAGGCAAAGATGTCTTTCAAAATTGGCTGGTTTTCCACAGGGAAAGACAGACAGGCTCGTGTTCTCCTCCAGAAAGCTCAGGATGCGATAAAAAGGGGAAAGATAGGAGACATCAAGATATGTTACATTTTCTGCAACAGGGAGTGGGGAGAGGAAAAGGAAAGCGATAGATTTATAAAGCTGGCAAGAGAGATGGATATCCCGCTTATATGTTTTTCTTCAAGAAAATTCAAACCCGATTTGAGAAAAAAAGCCCTGGAGGAGGCAAAAAGGGGTAACTTCGAACCAATCAAAAAGTGGAGAATCCTCTACGATAGACAGGTATTAACAAGAATCCAGGAATACAGAGTGGAGGTGATTTTTCTTGCTGGATATATGCTAATTCTGGGAGATGAGCTATGTGAAAGGTTCACTATATTAAATCTTCACCCTGCTCTTCCCGAAGGACCAAAGGGAACCTGGCAACAGGTTATATGGGACCTTATTAAAAAGGAGGAGGACCAAACAGGTATAATGATTCATCAGGTTACTCCCCAGCTTGATGCAGGTCCTGCTCTGACTTATTGCAAATTCTCCATCAAAGGAGAAAGATTTGACCCTCTGTGGGATAAAATAAGACAGAAGCTGACATATAAAACCTTTTCCCAGATTCAAAAAGAAGAAGGGGAAAAAGAGCCTCTTTTCTCAGCTATAAGAGGAGAGCAGAAAAAAAGAGAGATTCCTCTTGTTCTTGCCACCCTGGATTTTCTGGCACAGGGCAGGTTAAATTTAAAAAAATTGAAAAAACCCATTCTCCTTGAGGTATAAAAATGAGGATTCTGTGCATAGATTGTGAGGGCCCGATAACCCTTAATGACAATGCTTTTGAGATATGTCAACATTTTCTTCCCCGGGGGGACAATTTTTTCAGAACCATAAGCAGTTACGATGATTATCTTGCCGATGTGATAAAGAAAAAAGGGTATGCTGCCGGAGGAACCCTCAGGTTAATCACGCCTTTTTTTAAAGCTTACGGGCTAACAGGCGAGAAAATCAGGACTTTCTCCAGAAAAACTCTCAGACTGGTTCCCGGGGCAAAAGATGTGCTGGAAAAATTAAAATCCTGCATGAAGGTATTTGTAGTAAGTACAAGCTACACCCCCTATATCC
>QMQA01000047.1 GCA_003648845.1 Candidatus Aerophobota bacterium | reverse complement strand
GTAGAGCATAATCTTTTTATTTTAAAAAATTTAAAAAAATTAAAAATTCTGGGAAGACCTATTTTGATAGGTGTTTCTCGAAAATCCTTTATAGGAAAGGTTCTGAATCTTCCTCTGGAAGAAAGACTTTCGGGGGGTTTAGCTGCAACCTCCGTAGCTGTTATGGGTGGTGCAAGAGTAGTACGAACTCATGATGTAAAGGAGACCCGCCAGGTAGTTGATCTGGTAAACGCTATCCTGCAAAGTAAAGTTTAACCATGGTTATTCTTGGAGTAGATCCAGGAACGGCGGCAACAGGATATGGCGTGATTGATGTTGAAGATTCTCCTCAGCTTATTGATTATGGTTGCCTTCGGACGTCCAGCAAAGAAGGGATGGTTCAAAGGCTAAGGGCCATTTATAAGCAAATAAAATGTATTGTAGAAAGGTTCTGCCCTGAAGAGATAGCGGTAGAAGATGTATTTTTCAACCAGAATATTAAAACTGCTCTTTCCGTAGGGCAGGCAAGGGGAGTTATTCTTCTGGCAGTATCTTCTCAGGGAGCCAGAGTTTTTAGCTACACTCCCTTAGAGGTAAAACAGGCTATAGCTGGTTATGGAAGAGCTCGCAAGGAGCAGATTCAGCATATGATTAAAAAGATCCTTAATTTATCCTCTCTTCCCACTCCCGATGATGCATCGGATGCTATCGCTGTTGCTCTGTGTCATTTTTATTCCCGTAAACTCAAAAGTTTTGTATAACTTTCCTCCGGAAGTTAGGGCATAAATTTTAATATTAAAGCCACAATAGCGCTTGCAATAATGCTGCTCCATATAATTACATTAAACAGCATTCTTTTTGCTTTTATCCTGCCAGTTTTAATTTCTCTTTTCTGCATTAGTCCCTCCTTTTGTCCACCAGTCCACAAAGAATGCTACCAGTACCCCTCCAAATAATCCCAGAATCCCGCTGATTAAAATGTTTTGTTTTTTCCGGGGTTTAATAGGGCGTTTTGGCTCAGCAGCCAAGGAAGCAATTTTTACCTTATCGGTCTTCATGGTAGTAGCAATACGAGCCTCCTCTAATTTTTTTGAGAGCATCTCGCAGGTTGATTCTGCTATACGAAGTTTTCGCTCTAAATCTTTCAGTTTTAATTTTTCGGTCTCTAACATTACCTGAAGCTCGTTAAGTTCTTCTGAGTACCTTTTAACATGGTCCTTTAACTGTCTTTTTTCCTCCAGAAGGGATTGAATTGAAATAGTTGCATCTACTAATTGCCCTTCCAGCTTTTTTGCTATTGAGCTTCTGAGACTTCCAAGTTGTACTTTTCTCAACTTAGATAAGATAGAATGGACGACGAAAGGCAATCTCTGATATTCTAATTCATCATTTGAAAGTTGCTGCTGTAGAGCGGATAATATTTTTTCAAGTTCCCCAACGGCACCTTCTAACTCTTCTGCTTCTTTTATCAAAACTTCCTGAGAGATATTTAAGTTTACCAACCTTTGTTTTAAATTTTGATAGATAGGGTTCACTTTTTCGCTTTCTAACCCCAGGTTACCCAAAGAGATAGCACTTTGTTCTGTAAGATCAGCTAACAGTTTGGCCAGGTACTCGTCCTTAATTAACGATTCACGAAGGATGAGTGTCTTGGTCTGACCTTTTAACTCATCTTTTATTTTTCCCTTTTCCAATTTTTGCTTGAGCAAGATGAGCCTTATATCTGCCAATCTTGACTCATAAGCACTCATCTCGCCCTTTATCAAAGTGAAAAGCCATATTTTGATCTCCATTTTTGTTTTCTGGAGCAGCCGGTCAATATCAGATAATCTTGCATTAAATTCTGCTATCTTATTTACCTTACTGTTAACCTGTTTTTCCAATACGAGAATTCTGTTCCTCTTTTGAAAATCTTTCTTTTCCTCTTCGGCCTTCATTAAGTTCATTTTAGCAATTTCTAATTGTTTCCTGACAGCTTCCTCTGAACTAAGAGCACTTTGAATATCAGATTTTTTACTCTCTTCCACAAATAACCGGGCCCAGGTATTGGCTATCTCAGCAGCCTTCTGCGGGTTGTAATGTTCCACTCTTATCTGAATTAAATCGGTATTCTTTACAGCTTCTATTTCCACCATCTTTTCAAGCTCATCCGGAGACAAAATCTCACCCGAGAAGTTTCTAAGGTTAAGGGTGTTGATAATTTCTCTTTCGAGAGCAGGGGTTTTCAAAAGGGCAGCATAGGCATCAGGAGAAAGTGTTTTTGGCACCAGAGTCTGGAGGTTTATATATTCTTCAATGGTCATGCTTTTAGAGACAACAGCCGGGGTGAATTTAGGTACCAGCAAGATCGCCTTTGCCTGATAAACGGGCTTCAGGATAAAAAAATTTACTACTGTTGCACCTATTATTGCTCCCAGGGTGAGGCAAATAACAATCCACTTTTGCCTCAGGAGTACCTTGATATAGTCCCGAAGATCAATTTCCTCATATTCTTCGCTCAAATTTTTTCGCCTCATCAATAAAAATTATCAGAAAAAAGAGACTTTAATTTCTTTTTTAGTAGTTATATTAAGATAAATAATCATTCTTGTCAAGAAAAAACAGGATAATATATCTTTAAATCAGAAACTTTTGTTGGTAGCGTAGCTCTGGATCCAATTTTTCGGCTTCTTTCATTTTTAAACCCACACATTATTATAGAGCAAAAGCTTATTGCCAAGAAAATAATGTTGGGGCCTTCCCCCATGAAATTTTCATCACAGATTTTGACTTAGACCCCTAAAATTTTGACAAATCCAGAAATATTTCTAACATTTACAACAGAATAATAGAATCAACATACGCAGAAGGAGGAAATTAATATGAGAGTTGCCGAGCGCATAGAAATTGATCCAAAAGTTCTTCATGGGAAACCTCATATTGCAGGAACTCGGGTTCCTGTAGATATAATTCTGGGATTATTAGCAGATGGATTAACGGTGGAACAGATAATCCGAGATCATTATCCTCATATTAAAAAGGAGGATATTTTAGCCTGCATTAGATATGCCAAACAGATGATAGAAGAGGAAGAAATATATCCAGTGGAAATAGGAAAGTGAAATTAGTTTTTCTTGTTGACGAGTGTGTATCTAATCAAACAGTAATTTTCCTTGAAAAACTGGGATGTAATGTAACTAAGGTTCAAAATATAGGATTAGAAGGGAAAGAAGATGAGATAATTCTTAAATACGCTCAAGAAAGAAACCTTACCTTAGTTACCTATGACAGAGGATTTGGAAATATTAGAAAATACCCTCCCTCCACTCATAGCGGCATAATCATAATTAAAGTCTATAACCTTACCTCTCTTGAAAATTGCCACAAAGTGCTCGAAAAATTACTAGAAAAAGAAAAAAGATTTAAAGAAACTCTATTTGTTGTAGACGAGAAAAAGTATAGAAAAAGAGAAAAACCCTAAATTAAAAATTTAGTAAGTGGGTAGTACATTGACATTGATATTGACAGATGAGAACAATATGGTTAATGCCTAAATGAGCAGAGGAGCTTACAACTATGCTTACTTTTCATTTAGAAGAGTTAGCTTGCCATACATCAAAGTATGGTTATGTGAAGTTTCCGTTTTGGTCATCGACATCCACCTTACCAAATGCAAGATTTCTCTGAAAAAAGCGCATCGCATTTAGTTGACTTAGCAAGCATATCTCGTAAATTAAAAGTTGAAATAATGACCTTTGAAGAAACCCTAAAAATATTCCAGGTGGTCTTAATAATATGGGGACCTAAAAAAATGGTTCGTGAGCAACATGTTAAAACGACTTCGCCTAACAATGGATAAAAGGTTTCGCTACGCTTTACCCAAATTGCCTTCGGCAACTTCGTTTATCCACCAAACGTTATACGCCATTGCCTCGAAAAATACTATGGGGGTAAAAAATGAGAAACCTTAAAGCAAAAATGTTTAACAAGAAAGCAGCTGATGCGAAAAATAAACCCGATAAAACTATAGAACTCATAGGATTAAAACAAGGGCAGACTATCGCTGATATAGGTGCAGGAGGAGGTTATTTTTCACTAAGATTTGCTGAAATAGTGGGTGAGAAAGGCAAAGTTTACGCTGTTGATACAAATCCAGGATTTTTACAATTTATCAAAAGTAAGGGTGAAGAAAATGGGTTGAACAATATAGTTACAATTTTAACCAAAGATAAACTGGATTTACCTGAAGAAAGCTTAGATTTCATATTTATGCGTAATGTGACCCACCATATACCAAACAGAGTAGAGTATTTTAAGAATCTAAAACAGTTTTTGAAACCATATGGAAAGGTTATTATCATAGAATATAAAAAGGGTAAATTTTTCACATTCCGTGGGTTATTTGGACACCACGTTCCTAAAGAGACTCTCATTCAAGAAATGGAAGAAGCGGGATATAAATTGGAAAAAGCGCTTGATTTTTTACCAGAACAGCATTTCACGATTTACTTAAAAGGTGAGTAACTATGAAAAGAATGTTAGCAATGGCGTATAACAAACAGGTATCTGGTTTTGCTCACGCTCCGTCTAAATCCTCGCTCTGCTCGGACTTCAGATACCCGCAGAACGTTAGGCGAAATGCAAAAATATTTGATACTGGGTAAATGAAAAAAATAATGGGGGTTGAGAAATGAAGTTAAAAATTTTTGTTTTAATTGGTATTTTGATAGGAGTAGTAATTCCTTTTGATCAGGCTATTTCCGTTGAAAACAGGACGGAAAAACCTGAGGTCACGCTAATTTCTGTCTATGACAACTATCAGGTAGACCCAAAAATGAAGACTGCCTGGGGGTTTGGTACTATAATAAAAACTCCCAAGGAGTTGATATTATTTGATACTGGAGGAGACTCAGAAATTCTGCTTTTTAATATGGAAAAATTAGGCATAAAGCTCAGCTCAATTAAGAAAGTAGTCATCTCTCACATTCATGGTGACCATCTGGGAGGATTGGAAGGTTTTTTAGGGAAAAACAGTAATGTTGTAGTTTTCATTCCGAGTTCTTTCCCCAAATCCATTAAGGATATGATAACTGAAAAGGGAGCCAAATTTGGAGAAATTTCAGGAGCAAGAAAAATTTCTGATTTTGTCTACACCACAGGAGAACTTTATGGACCTCCAGAAGAGCAATCCTTGATTATTGATTCAAAAAGGGGATTAGTAGTTATTACCGGCTGTGCCCATCCCGGGATTGTGAATATTGTTAAAAAAGCCAAAGAGTTGATGAAAAGGGATAAAGTATACTTAGTTGTTGGAGGTTTTCATCATCCTCCAGTATCTTGTGTTAAAGAATTTAGAGAATTAAAAGTAGAAAAGGTTGCCCCATCTCACTGTACAGGTGACTTAATCAGAGAAGCTTTCCGGAAGGAATATAAGGAAAATTTTATTGAATATGGGGTAGGGAAAATAATCGAGGTTGAATAAAATGCGTCCTGAATTTGCACTTCACCTAACAGGGGATATAAAGCTTCAGCCTTCGGCTTTCGCCCAAATCCTCGCTACACCCGGACTTCTCATATCCGCAAAACGTATATGAAATTGGGGGCAAAGAATTTAAAGTACAAAGCCTAATAAAAATGTGAATATTATGATAATAACAATACAAAACCTGATTTATCTTTGCATAGGACTTTTCGCAGGTTTTATGAGCGGCATGTTTGGAATTGGCGGAGGAACTGTAAGAATACCCTTGCTTAATCTTGCAGGTTTGCCTTTATTAAGTGCCTTCGGAATTAATTTTCTTGTTATCCCTTTTTCATCATTAGTAGGTGCAATGAGTCAGAGAAAGAATATCGCGAGAAAGATAGTAACTTATGCGATTGTCGGAGGTGTCTTAGGAGAAATAATAGGGGCAACTTCCGTCGGATTTATTCCGACGCTAACCCTGGCAATTATCTTTGTCACCCTTTGTTTTATAGTGGCACTTGGCATTCATTCAGGTAAGATTATACCAAAGCTTGCCCAAAAAGTTAAACCTACTAAGAAAAATATCTTTATTTCTTCTTTTTTTGTAAGTTTTATAACTGGTTTAAGAGGTGGCAGTGGCGGTCAAATCTTTCCAGCCCTTTTTAAAAGTCTTGGTCTTGATACTCATCAAGCAATCGCCACTTCATTAACTGTATCAATTTTTACTGCCTTTGGTGCTATACCAATATACTGGCATCGCGGTAATATAATCTGGCTTCCAGCGTTATTCGTACTTATAGGATCAATGATTGGTGCAAGAATTGGAAGCAAAGTGTCATTAAAGACAAAGCCATTTTGGTTAGAAATTGGGCTCACAATACTCATTATATCCCTTGCTTTTATAACAATCTATAAGGCATTGTAATTAAAGGATGAACAAGAAATGAAAATCTTCTTTGCCCCTGACTCTGCAGTTGCTTCGCAACCTTTCCCTTCGGGCCATATGACAGCAGATAAAAGGTCCGCTACGCTCCCCCCAATTGCCTTCGGCAACTTCTTTTATCCGCATACCGTTATATGAAATCCGCTATTATTGAATAAAAGAGGTGAACAAAAATGATAAAAATTGCGCCAATCATTGTGGGAATAATCATTCTTCTAATAGTGTTATCTATCACCATCAGCACTATTATATTCAACCAAAAAGTAAAAAGTGAAGTGGAGGAGCTTTTTGAGAAAAATAAAGATGCTAAACCCAAAATCGTTGCGGAATCAGATATTGAAGAGTTACCTGAACCTGTTCAAAAATGGCTAAAGAACTCAAATGTTATAGGTAAGGAGAGAATATTTGCAGTTAGATTGAGACAACAAGGTTTGATAAGAACTAAAGAAGGACAACCATGGATACCTGCTGAAGCAGAGCAGTATTTTACAATAGATGAACCGGGATTTATATGGAAAGTCAAGGTCAAAATGGCTCCACTTTTATATCTTGTCGGAAGAGACAAATATTATGAAGGCAAAGGAAACATGCTCATCAAATTTATGGCATTGATGACCGTTGTGAATGCCAGAGGAAAGGAAATAGATCAGGGAACGATGTTACGATACCTCGGTGAGACGGTGTGGTTTCCAACGGCAGCTTTGAGCAAGTACATAAAATGGGAAAGCATTGATTCAAATTCAGCTGAAGCAACTATGAGCTATAAGGGAGTAACAGCATCAGCGATATTTAAGTTTAAAGATAATGGCGAGGTTACCAGCTTTGTTTGCAAGAGATATATGAGGGTAAATGACCATTACAGCTTAGAGAACTATTCTGTCCATCTGAAGGATTATAAGGAATTAAATGGTATAAAGATTCCAACAGAAGGAGAAGCCGTCTGGAACTTGAAAGCAGAAGATTTTAGTGTTTATAAGTTTAAGATTACCGAGATCGAATACAACAAACCGTTAGTTTATTAGGTGTTTTAATGCGGACTTCATATAACAGAGCGTATCTGGCTTTGTGCCTATGGGACTTTGCCCAAATCCAGCCTTACGGCTAAAGCTTATTGCCAAGAAGATGATGTTGGGGCCTTCCCCATGAAATTTTCATCACAGATTTTGACTTAGACTCAAGATGATTTTTCTTTATAAATTAAAAATGCTATACTAAGGATGTAACAGGTAGGGGAGGCTGTTGATTGAAGAAAAATTATTTTAGCCTTCTTCCTCAATTCTGGAAGGAAAAACCTATATCTGTTAACTCTTTAAAGGTTTATCTTATCTGGTTTGATTCCATGGGAGCAAAATCAAGTTGTATTCTGGTGGAAACCCCGGAGATCAAGATCCTGGTTGATCCGGGAGCAGCTGCCATGCAACCAAGCTATCCTCTTCCTGATGAGGAAAAGTCAAAATTGAGGAAAATTGCCCTGGAGTGCATTAAAGAGGCTTCAAAACAGGCAGATATAATTTTTATATCCC
>QMQA01000046.1 GCA_003648845.1 Candidatus Aerophobota bacterium | reverse complement strand
TATAAACCAAGCTCCAGTCTGGTAGGCGTATCTCTCCACCATCTATCAATGTAGTCGACCTGGTAGTTATTTTTTCTCTGGCCAAATTCCCAGTCAAGACTTAACATTTTTCCCTCTCCCCAGAGATTATCCTTGGAAAGTTGTACAAATCCCCCAAATCCCAGGCTGGAACTATAACTTGCACCAAAAAGCAAACTCCCAGTTCTTTCTTTTTCCTTTACCTTCACAAGAAGATCCATCACCGAAGGATCGGGAGTATCAACAGGTTCCATGTCAACCCTTTCAAAGAACCCCAGATTGTACAGTCTCCTCCAGCTCTCTATCATCTCACTGGTACTGAAGATATCACCTGGCTTTAGAAGAATAGTGTGCTTGAATACTCTCTCCTTACTGACCTCATTTCCTTCTACCTTTATCCTGCCCACATGAATCTGGTTATTCTCCTTTATAAAAAGAGCAACATTAACAACCTCTTTTTCCTCATCAACATGAAGGCTACTATTAACCGTGGCATGAAGGTAGCCTTTCTCCCCGTATAACTGCTGAATTTTTCTAACACTATCTTTAGCTTTTTCAAGATTAAAAATCTGTCCTTCTATTGGTCTGAAATACTCTTTTATCTCATCCTCTGATAGAACCTTGTTACCTTCTATACTCAGCTTTCCCATTCTGAATCTTTTGCCTTCATTTACCTGGAGAAAAATCCTGACCCATCTTATCCTGTCCTTTTCAAAAAATTTAAATTCCACAGGGTCTACCCTGGCAAAATAAAAGCCTTCTTTTTGATACTTCTTAACTATTTTTTTAATATCCTCTTTTAAAATTTGAGGGTCAAAATACCTTTTAAACCTTGTCTGCATAAAAGAACGAACCCTTACATCTGAGAAGAAACTATTTCCGGATATCTCTACTTCTATTACCCTCGCCCTTTCTCCTTTATCAATAGAGAAGGTAGCAACACCGATGTCTTTTTCACTGGATGGAGGTGAAAAATCCACCTTAGCCTGGGTATACCCTATTTTCCGGAAATAATCAAGAATCTTACTTTTTGTCTCCTGAGCTTTTTTATAATTCCAGGGTTTGCCTATCTCCAGGGTGGTTAGCTCCTCCAGCTTTTTCTCCTCCTTATCCTCAACTCCTACAAATTCCACCCTGCTTACCACAGGATACTCCTTAACCTCGTAGATAAGAATAATCCCTTCCGGTGTTGTTTCTTTAAAGGCCCTGACACTAAAAAAATACCCCATATCATAAATAGCCTGCAAATCTTCTCTTACTTTATCTTTTGAGAAAGCAAATTCTGGTTGAGTAATAACCTTTTTTATCTCATCTTCTTTTATAACAGAGCATCCCTGGATTCTTACCTCAATTACAGAAGTGGCACCTGAGGGCCGGGGAAAAAAAGAAAGGGATAAAGTTAGAAAAAGGAGGGCACAAATTAAACATACCTTCTTACTTTTACGTTTAATAAAATCCCCCTCCTTCTCCAGGGAGGGGGAAGGATATTTTTTCTCCATAATTTAAAAGTTTTCCTATCTAAACCTTGGCTTTTTCCTTTTTTTTGCTAAATGTTATCTGTCCATCTTTAACCCGAACCACCACCGTATCACCCTCTTTATACCTGCCTTCCAGAATCTCCTCAGAGAGAGGATTTTCAATTAATCTGTGAATAGCTCTTCTCAGAGGACGGGCACCAAAATCAGGGTCATATCCCTCCTCCGCTATAAGGTCTTTTGCCTCGGCGGTTACCTCCAGGTCGATATTCTTTTCTTTCAAAAGTTTTCTTTCTTCTTCCAGCATAAGCCCGACGATCTTTTTTATCTCTTCTTTGGAAAGGGGATGAAAAACAATTACTTCATCCAGTCTGTTTAAAAACTCTGGTCTGAAGTGGCGTTTCAGCTCCGAAAGTACCCGGGCTTTCATCTCCTCGTAACTCATTCCGCCTTCTGTTGAACGAAATCCCATACTGGCACCACTCCTTATCTGCTCAGCACCTAAGTTAGAAGTCATAATGAGTACTGTATTACGGAAATCAACCGTATGTCCAAGACTGTCAGAGAGTCTACCATCTTCCATAATCTGAAGAAGTATATTAAAAACATCAGGGTGAGCCTTCTCAATCTCGTCCAGGAGGATGACTGAGTAAGGTCTACGCCTTACTTTTTCGGTTAACTCCCCTCCTTCCTCATATCCGACATATCCAGGAGGGGCACCGGTCAGGCGTGAAACAGTAAATTTTTCCATGTATTCTGACATATCAAGGCGAATCATAGCATCCTCATCGCCAAACAGAAACTCGGCCAGACTCCTGGCAAGCTCGGTTTTGCCTACACCGGTTGGACCAAGAAACATAAAGCAACCTATAGGCCTTTTTATATTCTTCACTCCTGCCTGAGCACGGCGTATTGATTGAGCTACCGCTTTTATGGCATCCTCCTGTCCAATCATTCTCTTGTGCAGAGCCTCTTCCATCCTTAAAAGACGCCTTGATTCTTCCTCTGTTAAATCACGCACAGGAATATTGGTCCAGCTGGAGACAATATAAGCTATGTCCTTTTCTGTCACAACTTCCTCTTCAATTTTTTTGCCCTTTTCCTGCTCCCACTGGGTTCTCTCTTCCATAAGTATACGCCGCAAATTCTTTTCTTTATCCCGCAATTTTGCAGCTTTCTCAAATTCCTGAGCCTTTATAGCCGCCTCCTTTTCCTTCCTGATCTGTTCCAGTTCACTCTCCACACTTTTAAGTTTCTTGGGCCTGACACTACTTTGCAGCCTTACCCTGGCTGCAGCCTCATCCATAACGTCAATAGCCTTATCGGGCAAAAAGCGACCCTGAATGTAACGGTGGGAGAGTCTTACCGCTGCCTCAAGGGCTTGATCGCTAATTTTTACACGATGAAAGGCTTCATAACGATCCCTTAAACCCTTCAGTATCTGGATAGTCTCTTTAACTGTAGGCTCATTTACCATAACTGGCTGGAACCTTCTCTCCAGAGCTTCATCCCGTTCAATGTATTTCCTGTATTCATCAAGAGTGGTAGCTCCTATACACTGGAGTTCTCCTCTGGCAAGAGCGGGTTTCAAAATATTAGAGGCATCTATAGCTCCCTCTGCAGCGCCAGCTCCCACTAAGGTATGAATCTCATCAATGAAAAGTATTATATTTTTAGCTTTCCTTATCTCATTTAAGATTCTCTCCATCCTTTTTTCAAACTCACCTCTGTATTTCGTTCCAGCCACAACCGACCCAAGCTCAATGGTCACAAGTCTCTTATTTAACAAAGGCTCTGGCAGGGAACCTGCCACTATTCGCTGAGCAATCCCCTCAGCGATCGCTGTTTTTCCTACTCCCGCCTCTCCTATAAGTACCGGATTGTTCTTGGTTCTCCGCGAGAGAATCTGAATCACTCTCTCAATTTCTTTTTCTCTACCTATCACCGGATCCAGCTCACCATTCCGCGCCAGCTGTGTAAGATCTCTTCCGTACCGATCCAGAGTTGGAGTATTACTGGGCTGAGAGGCTCTTTCCACAGAAACTTTTTCACCCAGAAGAGCTACAACCTCCTCACGTACTTTTTCCAGATCCGCTCCTAAATTGGTCAATATTTGAGCTGCAACTCCTTCTCCTTCTCTTATCAATCCCAGAAGAAGGTGTTCAGTACCTATATAATTATGGCCTAAATTTCGGGCCTCGGTGACTGCTAACTCTAACACCTTCTTGGCTCTTGGTGTAAAGGGAATCTGACCTAAGAAAAGGGAACCTCCACCTCTTCCTACGGCTTTCTCCACCTCCTGGCGAACCTGCTCAAGGTCTATTCCCAGATTCTGAAGAGCTAAAGCTGCAACTCCTTCTCCTTCTCTTATCAATCCCAGAAGAAGGTGTTCAGTACCAAGATAATCGTGGTCTAATCTTTTAGCCTCCTCTCGAGCTAAAAGGATTACTCTTCTTGCCCTTTCGGTGAACCTGTTAAACATACTTTCCCCCTTTCGGGTTAAATTCACCTTTATTTATACTAAAAATATACCTGGCGTCAAGGGAGAGAAAAAACTCCAGTTTTCCGAAAAACTCGAGGCTGCCCTGGCAAGCGGCATTTTCCAAGATGATGAGCGGCTTATTCGTTTCGTTGGCTTATCCTGTTCAGGCAGTTTGAAACAAAAGAATACAAGGAACTGAACGAAAATTAACCTCGAGGATTGAACCTGTTTTTTTTACGGTGTGGCAAAAATCTCCTCTCTTTGGGGACCTACAGAGAGAAGACGAATGGGCACTTTTCCTATCTGTTCGATTTTTTTGACATAATTTCTGGCAGCAACTGGTAGATCTTTATATGAGGTAACTTTTGAGGTATCCTCCCTCCAACCATCCATTTCTTCATATACTGGTTCACAATCTCTCCAGATAATAAACCGATTGGGGAAATCCTGAATGAGCTTTCCTTTGAATTTATAGGCTACACATATTTTAACCTTGTCCAGTGGGTCCAGAATATCCAGTTTGGTTAAAATAAGCTCATCCAGACCATTTATTCGGGTAGCATATCTTAAAGCAACACCGTCAAACCATCCACATCTGCGAGGTCTGCCTGTAGTGGCACCATATTCATTTCCTCGCTCCTGAAGAAGATTTCCTATCTCATTTTTTAGCTCGGTGGGGAATGGACCTTCTCCCACACGAGTGGTGTAAGCCTTGGCAACTCCTATAACTTTGGTTATACTCCGTGGACCAATACCGCATCCTGAACAAACTCCCGCTGCTGTAGAATTAGAGGAGGTAACATAAGGATAAGTTCCGTGATCTATATCCAGAAGAGTTCCCTGAGCTCCTTCAAATAACAGGTCCTTACCTTTTTTCATTAACTCATAAATAAGCAGGGACGTATCTGTAATGTATTTTCTCAATTTTTTTCCATATTCCAGAAACTTTTCCAGAAGTTCCTTTTCAGAATAGTTAATTCCGAGGAGATTGGTATATATCTTAAGATTAAAACTCAATTTCTCCTTAAAGGTTTCCTTTTCCAGCAAATCCCCCATCCTTATTCCTCTCCTTGCCGCCTTATCAGCATAAGCAGGACCTATCCCTCTGCCTGTAGTTCCTATCCTTCCCTTTCCTCTCAGACTTTCCTCCCATCTCTCCAGGTCTTTATGATAAGGCATAACAACATGGGAGCTTGCGGAGATATAAAGATTATCCATTGAGATTCCCCTTTTCTGGAGATCCTCCATCTCCTTTAAAAGCTGTCCAGGATCAATCACTACCCCACCTGCAATAATAGCTTTTTTTCCTGAATGGAGTATACCAGAGGGAATGAGATGGAAAACAAACTTTTCTCCACCTACAATTACAGTGTGACCTGCATTACTTCCACCCTGATATCTAACCACTGCATCTACTTTTCTAGCTAAAAGGTCAATCACTCTGCCCTTTCCTTCATCTCCCCATTGACATCCTACAACTACAATGTTCACTTTTTTTCTCCTTTTTAATGCACACAAAATCAGCTTCTTTGAAATTCCAGATTTTCAAAACGGGTATATTCACTGATAAAAGTCAGCTTCACCTTATCTACCGGACCACGGCGTTGTTTGTTAATAATGACCTCGGCTACTCCTTCATCTTCTGGCCGGTGAGAATAATAATGCTCCCTGTAAAGAGACATGACCAGATCTGCATCCTGCTCTATTGCACCTGATTCTCTCAGATCTGAGAGACGGGGTCTTTTATCTTCCCTTTGCTCCACCGCTCTTGACAGCTGAGATATAGCAATTACCGGAACATTTAGCTCTTTTGCCAGGGCTTTCAAGCTACGGGATATTTCTGAAATCTGCTGCTGTCTGTTCTCAGCCCTGCGGTCTCCTGCCATTAATTGAAGGTAATCCACCACTATCAGTTTTACATCTTTTTCTGCTTTTAACCTTCGAGCTTTAGCTCTTAGCTCCATAACAGAAATATTGGGAGTATCATCTATATAAATTGGTGCCTCAGCTAAAATCCCTGCAGCATCGGTTAACCTGGACCAGTCTTCTTCTGACAAAAAACCGGTTCTGAGTCTTTGACTGTTAACCCTTGCCTCTGAACAAAGCATCCTTTCCACCAGTTGCTCTTTAGCACTTTCCAGACTGAATATCAGGCAGGCTGCTCCAGCCTTAATAGCAGCGTATTGAGCTATATTTAATGCCAGAGCTGTCTTTCCCATGGATGGTCTTCCCGCTATAACAACAAGATCAGATGGCTGCAGTCCCGAGGTGAGCTTGTCAAGTTCAACAAATCCAGTAGGAATCCCGGTGACCTCTTCCTTTCTCTGGTATAAAGACTCTATGTGTTCAAATGTCCTGGTTAAGACCTCTTTTATATGGCAAAAAGATGTTTTGCTTAAACGTTGGGCTACATTAAATATTAAACTCTGAGCTTTATCCAGAATAACTTCCAGGTCAAGGGAGTCCTCATAGGATAAATTGGAAATCTCATAAGAAGCCTTTAAAAGGTCTCTGAGAATATGTTTTTCCCTGATAATATTAGCGTAATACTCAACATTTGCTGTTGTAATAACTGAATTAATCAGATCCACCAAGTAAGAGGAACCCCCTATTTTTTCTAATTTTCCCTGCCTGCGAAACTCCTCTCTCAAAGTAATAAGGTCTACAGGCTTGTTGGACTCAAATAATTTTAAAATGCCCTCGTATATTATCCTGTGAATATCTGAATAGAAAACTTCCGAACGATCTATTATCTGAATTACCTTTGGTATAGCCTCTTTCTCCAATAGCATCACCCCGAGTACACATCTTTCGGCTTCCAGAGAATGAGGAGGTACTTTCTCCACTATCTCTGTCTTATCAAGATCCGGAAAATTTTCTTTTTTTAAATCATTGGTGGCCATCAATCTATAAATGGACTAATTTTGCTTTAATCACATCTTCAATATTCCGAAGAGCTTCCATAACCTCAGAAGTAGGAGAGGTATCCAGTGTATAAACAGATAGGTTTTCTTTCCCCGGGGTTGTTGTTCCCATTCGTAGCCCAGCTATATTAATTCCAAAATTTCCCAGAAGGGTGCTTATCTTTCCAACCGCTCCCGGTTTGTCCACATTGGTGCAGATTAAAAGATGACCCTCGGGGACAAACTCCAGGGAACAGTCATTTATCCTCACAATATAAGGTATCTTCTTCTCCAGAACCGTACCTTCAATTTTAAGCTCTCCTCCATCACCGACAAATCTTGCCTCTACAAGGCTGGAGTACTCTTTTCCTTCTGTAGTTTTTGCCTCTGATATCTTAATGCCCCTTTCCCTTGCAAGAAGAGTAGCGTTAACGTAGTTTACATCCTCTTTTAATACAAAACCTAAAAGACCTTTCATAAGCGCAATTGTCAAAGGCCCTACCTCATAATTGGCAAGTTCCCCTTTATAAAAAACCTCCACCTCTCTCAGATTACCTTCCATTAGCTGGGCGGCAAGAATTCCCATTTTTTCTGCCAGGGAAAGATAACCTCCGATTTTTTTCTTCAGATGGGCGGGAAAGGCTAAAATATTCACAGCATTCCTTATCTTACCTCTTTTGAGAGCATCAGCAACCTGAGTTGCAATCTCTACTGCTACTCTTGTTTGAGCCTCTTGTGTGGAGGCACCAAGATGAGGAGTGGCAATTACCGAATCAAGCTCCAGAAGTGGATTTCCAAAAGGTTTTTCCTTCTCAAAAACATCAAGAGCAGCACCTTTCACTTTTCCGCTCTTGAGAGCCCTGTAAAGGGCATCCTCGTCTATGATCCCTCCTCGAGCACAATTAATCACTCTAACGCCATCTTTCATTAAAGAAAATTCTCTATCACCTATTAAACCACGAGTGTGCTCGGTTAAAGGGGTATGAATGCTCAAATAATCCACCTGAGAAAGCAGCTTATCCAGCTCACAGAGG
>QMQA01000045.1 GCA_003648845.1 Candidatus Aerophobota bacterium | reverse complement strand
TTCTTGCTCTTGCCCCTCTGCTTAAAAACAAATTGACCAGGAAAGAGGGGATAGTAGTGGATTCTAAGTCAGGAGTTAGTGGGGCAGGGAGAAATCCTACTTTGCAGACCCATTTTCCAGAGGTTAATGAAAATATAAATGCCTATAAAGTTACAGGACACAGACATCTTCCCGAGATGGAACAGGAGCTTGGTAAAATTGCTGGAGAAAAGGTAAAACTTATCTTTATACCCCACCTTATTCCTGTAAACCGGGGTATCCTTTCCACCTGTTATGCAGACCTTGTAGAAAGGTTAACCACCGAAGATCTGCTGGGTATTTACGCAGAGTTTTATCAAAGAGAGCCATTTGTTGAAATTCTACCTGCTGGGAGTTTTCCCCATACCAAGGAGGTTCTGTGGTCCAACAGATGTAGAATTGGTTTAAATGTTGATAAAAGGTCTTCTAAAGTGATAGTAATTTCTGCAATTGACAATCTGGTTAAAGGAGCCTCAGGACAGGCTATTCAAAATATGAATCTTATGTGTGGATTCGATGAGAAAATGGGTCTTGAGTAAATAAAAAGGGGGTAGAGGTTGACAGAAATTGAAGGAGGTATAACGACACCTTTAGGTTTCAAAGCATCAGGGGTGCACTGTGGGATAAAGAGAAATAATCTTGATCTTGCTCTTATTTTTTCTGAGTTCCCCGCAGTGGCAGCAGGTATGTTTACCACGAACAAGGTGAAGGCAGCACCGGTGATGGTTTCTCAGAGAAAAATCCGCAGAGGACGGGCAAGGTTGGTTGTGATTAACAGTGGAAATGCCAATGCCTGCACCGGAAAGCGAGGGTTTGAAAATGCAGTAAAAATGTGTGATATAGCAGCAAGAGAGCTTGGTATAAGTTCCGAGGAAGTTCTGGTAGCCTCAACCGGGGTAATAGGTGAACAACTTCCTATGGATAAAGTAGAGGAAGGTATAAAAATGGCTGTTAAATCTCTTTCTTCTCAGGGAAGCTCCCAGGTGGCAGAAGCTATTATTACCACTGATAAAAAGATTAAACAGCTTGCAGTGGAGACCGATATCTTAGGTCAGGGAAAAAAGAAAGTTAGGATAGCAGGGGTTGCTAAAGGGTCGGGAATGATAGCTCCAAATCTTGCTACTATGCTGTGTTTTATTACCACAGATGCCTGTATAGCCCGGGATGCTTTAAAGGAAGCCTTACAAAGAGCAGTAAATAGCTCTTTTAATCAGATAACTGTTGATGGAGATATGAGTACCAACGATACGGTAATTATTCTGGCCAATGGAAGAGCAGGAAATAAAAGGATTAAAACATGGAGGAAAAAACCCACTCTTAGAGTAGAGGATGAGAATTTTGAAAAATTTTGTAAAAGTCTTGATTATATTTGTATTTATCTTGCAAAATCAATAGTTAGGGATGGAGAAGGGGCAACTAAGGTGTTTGAGGTAAAGGTGGAGGGAGCTCCTTTTCCCCAGGATGCCCGGCGTATAGCCAGAAAAGTAGCCTGTTCTAATCTGGTAAAAACAGCCATTGCCGGTGCCTCTCCTAACTGGGGAAGAATTATGGCAGCTCTGGGAGCAGCTCACACTAAGGTAAAACCGGAAAAAATAGATATATTGATTGACAATGTACTTGTTGTAAAAAGAGGAGAACCAGCAGGAGCCCCCTTGTCAGATCTAAGAGAAAGGTTATCGAAGGATGAAATAAGTATGCTGATCAGGCTCAATCAAGGTGATTGTAAAGCCACATTCTGGGGATGTGATTTAACGGAAAAATATGTAAGGATTAACAAAAGATACGTTTAAGCCTTTATGTTCAAAGGATTTTCTTTACCCGATGAGGCAATAGAAAAGCTCTCAGGGGATGATGTCAAAACAATTATGATTCTGGGAGCCTCCGATTCAGGAAAAACTACTCTCGTAGGGGAGCTGGCAAAGTTTTTTGCTCCCAGGAAAAAAACGGGTATACTGGATGTTGATCCCGGACAATCTCACATTGGCCCACCTACAACTGTTGCCTGGGCACAGGTGGAAGATAAATTTGAATCCTGGGATAGATTAAAGGTGCGAGATTTTTACTTTGTGGGTGATGTATCTCCCAGGGGAAATCTTTTACCTTTAACAGTTGGTGCCCGACTGATGTGGGATAAAGCAAATAAACTGGTGGAAAGAATAATTGTAGATACTACCGGTCTTGTAAGGGGAGAGATAGGAAAAGTCTTGAAACTTAACCTTATAGATATTTTAAGACCGGAGGTTATTTTTGCCCTTTTTAAGGAGAACGAGCTGGACCATATTCTTGCATTTTTTAAAAATGTAAAAGTTCCTGCGATATTTAAAATACCTTCTCCTCCCGAAGTTAAAATTAAAGATTTTTCCGAGCGTCGCACCTACAGAAAGCTGAGGTTTAAAAGCTATTTTAAAGAAGCAAGGGATATTGAATTTTTTCAGCAAGATGTTGGGTTAGATAAAATTTTTCCTTCCCAGAGTTTGGATTCTTCTCTGGTGAGTTTGAGAGATAAAAATAATCAGGATATAGCTCTTGGCATAATTAAAAGGTTTGACAGGGTCAATCGTACAGTTATTATTTACTCTCCCATCACCAATCCAGAGAAAGTGGGACGGGTTGTGGTGGGGAGATTGAAGTTAACTGTGGAAGAGATACAAATATCTGCGGTAGAATAAAAATGCAGGCTATAAAGGTTTCCAATCTGGTAAAAGAATTTGATGGATTAAGAGCAATAGATAATATTTCTTTTGCTGTTGAAGAGGGAGAAATATTTGGTATGCTGGGTCCTAATGGAGCAGGAAAGACCACTACTATCAGAATTTTATCTACCACTTTAAAGGCAACAAGTGGAGAAGCTCGGGTTTGGGGATATGATGTGGCCAAAAAGCCTGATGAGGTGAGAAGATCAATTGGTATTGTATTTCAGGATCAAGCTCTTGATGACAGGCTGACAGGAATGGAAAATCTCGATTTTCATGCCAGGCTCTACGGAATGAAAAAGGATTTAAGAAAGGAGAGGATAAAAGAGGTTATGGACCTGGTTGAGCTCTGGGAAAGGCGAAATACTTTAGTAAAATATTACTCCGGAGGAATGTGTAGAAGGCTTGAGATAGCAAGAGGTCTTATGCACTATCCCAGAGTACTTTTTCTCGACGAGCCAACTCTGGGTCTGGATGCTCAGACAAGGCACACCATATGGGAGCATATCAAACTCTTAAACAAAAGGGAGGGGATTGCCATTCTGCTCACCACTCACTATATGGATGAGGCTGATGCTCTTTGTGACAGGATAGGAATAATTGATAGAGGAAAAATATTAATTATAGACGAACCGGACAACCTTAAGAATATGATGGGTAAAGATTTAATTTCTATGAAAATATCTTCTCCTGAAAAGATGATAAAACTTCTCTCAAACTTTGAGTGGATAAAGAGCAAAAGAATATACGATGGACTGCTCCATCTTGAAGTAAACAAAGGAGAGGAAAGAATACCATTTTTAATCAATCTCGCTCAGAAAAATGCTTTAAATGTAGAGCTGGTAAGTTTACGCAGGCCTACTTTAGAGGATGCCTTTCTTCATTTTACGGGTAGGACAATTAGAGAAGAAGAGGGTTCTTCCCGTGAGAGAATAAGTGCACGGATAAGATCCCGGAGGAGAAGATGAGGGGAGTATCATTCCAGGCAATTTATGTTCTCTGGTTAAGGGAACTTAAGACCTTTATAAGGGCAAGATCCAGAATTGTAGGAAATATTGTACAGCCCTTTTTCTTTCTGGCTATTCTTGGAGTGGGATTTAAATCCTCAATGAAATTTACCGCCGCAGGTATGCAGGGACTTGATTATCTTCAGTTTCTTGTACCAGGGCTTGTAGGGATGAGCCTTCTTTTCTCGTCCATGTTTGCCGGTCTTTCCATCCTCTGGGATCGCCAGTTTGGTTTCCTGAGAGAGATAATGGTTGCTCCTGTGTCAAGGCTATCTTTAGTACTGGGAAGAGTTGCAGGAGGAATGACCACCACCGTCCTTCAGGCTTTCAGCATTTTGCTTATCGCTCATCTTTTTGGTTTCAGGTTAAAAGGCGCCCTTGATCTTCTACTTTCTGCAGGTTTTATGCTCCTGATAGGGACTGGATTTGTGGGAATGGGAGTAGCTTTTGCTTCTAAGATGGAAGATATGCATGGTTTTCAAATAGTGATGAACTTTATTATTATGCCCATTTTTTTCCTGTCAGGCGCTCTTTTTCCCCTGGAGGGTTTACCTTCCTGGCTTAGTTTTTTAATATACATGGACCCTCTTACCTACGGTGTGGATGCACTCCGGGCAGTGATGCTGGGTATTTCCCATTTCCCTCTAATTATGGATTTTGCCATTCTAACTTTTTTCTGTACGGTAATGTTGATGGTAGGTGCTCTGTTTTTCTCCCAATGTGAGGTTTAAAGCTGGAGGATTATAAACATGCATCCTTTTCTTCTCTCCTTTATACCTATATTTGTAGCTGTGGATGCCTTTGGTGTTCTTCCGGTATTTATATCGTTAACTCAAGGTATAAGTGAGAAAGAGAAACTTCAGGTTTTGAAACAGTCTGTCATTACTGCTTTAGCTATTGCCATAAGTTTTGTGTTTATAGGTAAAGCCATATTTAATTACCTGGGGATTACTGTGGAGGATTTTTTAATTGCAGGAGGGATTATTCTTTTTGTTCTGGCACTCGTTGACCTTCTTTTTCCTACCAAACAGAGAAGAACTTCGCCTTCTCTGGGAGTGGTTCCGCTGGGTATGCCTCTTATTGTAGGTCCTGCTGTACTTACCACTTCTTTGATCTGCATAGATTCATACGGTTTTGTTCCCACACTTCTTTCAATAATAGTTAACATATCAATAGCCGGGGTGGTGTTTTACTTATCTAATTTCTTGATAAGATTACTTGGCGATGCAGGGACGAGAGTTATCTCCAAAATATCCAGTCTTTTTTTAGCAGCTATAGGTATAATGATGGTAAGAAAGGGAATAATTTATATTTTGAGGAATAATATTTTTTAAGTCTGGAAAATTACTCACCTGCTTTTCTTTGTGAACGCAATCGGGTTTAATGCCCGGTAAGAGTCTAAAGGCTGAAATCTTCGGGTTTTAAATTCTTGAGTTTTTTCTTGAATTCTTCCACTTCCTCCTCACCAATAGGGCCTGTACCTATTGCTACTTTGTCCAGGACTTCTTCTTCAATAAAGATGGGAACTTTAAGTCTTAAGGCAAGAGCTATAGCATCGCTGGGACGGGAGTCAACCTGTATATCCTCACCGTTTTGCCTGATCAGAATTTTAGCATAGAAGGTGTTGTTCCTTAAATCGTTTATTACCACTTTATCTACCTTCCCTTTTAATTTTTCAATAAGAGATTTGGCAAGATCATGGGTTAAAGGGCGAGGAGGCTTTATGTTTTCCATTGCCAGGGCAATTGATTGAGCCTCAAAAAGTCCAATCCAGATGGGCAAAGTTTTATCTCCACTTTTTTCCTTAAGTACAATTACAGGCATTTTTGACTTTATGTCTATGGCCACATTAATTACGTTTACTTCTACCAAATTACTCACCTCCTTGTTTTATCAGTTAAGAGCCCACCATGTGTCCACAACCCATCAGGTCAATTGTTACCCTGTGGAGACCAATTCCATTAAGATATCCCAGACATCCACAGGCTACGGATATCTCGTCAAAGGAGTTTACCCTGTCTTTTCTTACTCCTTCTCCATAAATTAGCACAGGAACTGGGTCTGCACTGTGTCTTCTTATGCTGAGTGGAGTAGAATGATCAGCAGTAATAACAAGCAGAGCATTTGCGTCTTTTAGAATATTTGCAAGTTTATCTACCTTCTCAATCATAAATAGTTTTTCTTCCAAGTTTCCATCGTGACTTGCGTTATCGGTACCTTTGATGTGGACAAAGACAAAGTCGTATTTCTTAAGTGCCTCAACTGCAGCTTTTGCTTTTGCCTCAACGTCAGTGTCAACTCTTCCGGTTGCTCCTTTTACCCTCAGAATGTCCATCCCTATATAGCGGGCTACTCCTCTGTAAAGAGCTGATCCGGCAATGCAACAGGAACTTATCCCGTAGCGGTCTCTAAGAGAGTCTACCTTCTGGTAGATCCCTGCTCCCCGGGTAAGAACTATGTTAGCGGGTAATTTTCCCTGTCTTCTTCTTTCTTTATTCAGGGGATGTGAGCTAAGAATCTCCCGGCTTTTTTTAACAAATTCATTTATTACCCTGGCAGTTTTTCTTGCCTCAGGTGTATCCTCCAGAGGTTTTGATTGTAAGAGAGGTGATTTTTCTCCAGAATGGGGGTCAGTATCAGAAACTGCCGGTGAGAGCTTATCCCCCCTTAGTATCAGGACCCCTCTGTGTTCCGTAGATGATGTAAATATTATGTTAATTCCATCTATGGTAAGGTCCTGTAATGATCTGGCTAAAATAGCACCTTCATCTTTAAGTCTGCCGGCTCTTCTATCAATTATGAGAAGATTCTCATCCACGGTAGCAAAATTACATCTTAAGGCTACATCTCCCTCTCTCAGATCAAGTCCGACTCCTAATGCTTCAAAGGGGCCTCTACCCTTGTAGTAAATATCAGGGTCGTAACCAAAAAGAGCAAGGTGTGCTGTATCGCTTCCCGGAATTATTCCAGGTCCAATGGTGCTCATCATTCCAGTAGCACCCTCTGCAGCCAGCTGATCAAGAATGGGTTTTCTGGCAAGCTGGAGTGGGGTTTTGCCGTCTTTTATTGGCCTGTCCCCCATTCCATCTACAACCACAAACACTGCTTTTTTTTCTATCATTCTATCTTGTAGATAGAATATTAAATATAGATAAGTTGTCAAGCAGAACTTCTTTAAATCATAGTCTCTTTCCCTTGACCAGAAGTAATTATTTATTAAAGTATAAGGGGTAATAGTAGGGTTTAAAATACTAAATTCTAATTTCAAAGCAGACGTTAGCTTGGCTATTTTGAATTTTGGTAATTAAATATTGTTTAGAGCTTAATATTTAGCTTTTTACATATTATGAGGGTGAGGAGGTGAGCATGGTTCAATTATTACTGATTGCCGCTGTTCTGATTATTTTTCTTCTGTATATAAGAGGTAGAGAAGGAGTAAAAATTAAAAAGCCCCGGGACGAGCTTGAACTTCGCTGCGACTTTTTTTATGAGCAGGTGATGAATTTCTTGAGACGACTGAAAAGTTCTCGAAGCAAGACGAGAATAAGAAGACTGGAAAAAGAGATAGAAAGATTCCAAAAAGTTATGGACCTGGATGATATTTTGGAAAAAGCAGAAAGAGAAACCAGTCCTCAGAAGGCTATAGATTATTATCTTGAAGCCCTTTCCTTTATAATGAAAAATGATTTTGAAAAAGAGAGAAAAGCCGAGATAGAAGAGAAGATAAAAGCTTTGCAGCAAAGCAAAGGAAAACAGGTTCTGCACTAAGAAGATAAATAATAAAGGGGAAAATAATGGTCAGTTTTCTCTGGCTACAGGGCGGATGTTGTGGAGGGGAAACAGTATCCCTGTTGAATTCTGAACAGCCTGATTTTCTTACTTTTCTGAATAAATTTGGCTTGAATTTAATCTGGTATCCCTTTTTGAGTCGACAAAGCGGCGAGGAAGTATTAGCTACTTTTAAATTTAGCGGGAACTCCCCACCTGTAAAGGTGGGGATGAGGGGATGAGAGCAGTTTCGTGCATCTTCCGTTCTTTGGTATAATAGAGGCGTGAGACTCAAAAAATTAGCACATACAGTATTACAGTATATAGAACCCAATACTACATTGCATGGATAATCCGCTATAGAAGGAAAATACTTGTAAAAGGGGTAAGGAATATGGAGAAAAGGTTATTTTGTTTCCACGGTGGGAATAAACGAAGAGATAATAAGAAAATACAT
>QMQA01000044.1 GCA_003648845.1 Candidatus Aerophobota bacterium | reverse complement strand
CTGGTAAAAGGCTCGTGGACCGCAGAAGATGCACCTTCCGTAACAACCCTTGCTGGTAATGGCCATGGCATTTCTTCCCCACCTTAAAACAATGGGAAGAGTGTCTCTTGCAGGAAAAGGTAAATCATCAAGGTTTTCTACCAGAGGTTGAGGAGGGTTTATTCTGATACTCTCCCCTTCCCTATAGCCAATTCCTTTAATATCCTTCCAATTATCTTTCCCCAGGACCTTTTTTACAAGGAGAGGAAAGGTAATATCCCCTTCCCCATATACCACAGAATCAATAAGAGAGCATTTTTCCAGTAAAACCTCGGTCTTTAAAGTTGGGAAATGTCCTCCTACGCAGATATGCGATTTTAATCCCTGCTCTCTTAAAAGTTTTACTATAAAAAGGGTATTCTTAATCGCAGGCTGCACAACAGAGATTCCAAGAATAGCCGGTTTTCTTTTTAAAATCTCTCGACAGGTCTTTCTTACAGACCAGCGCAAAAGTCCGGCATCCATTATCTCCACCTCATGTCCTTCCTGTCGAAGTTCGGCAGCAAGATACCCCAACCCAAGATGTTCACTGTGAGGCTCCCACACTCTTGACCCACAGGGCGGGTCAACCAGCAAAACACTCATCTCATTCCTCTTTTTTTACAATAATCAGAAAGCAGAAATTATTTGGCTATAATAGCTTAACCCTCAGCTAAATGTAGCTCAATGTAACGTTTTGTCAAATTCATGACGGCATTTAAATTGGACAACTTAAGAAAAAATATTAATATTTTTTACATTATCTCTGGTCAAAATAAATTCTCTTTTATGTCTGTAAAAAAAGTAGGAATTTTAGCAACACTGGGAGCAAGTATAGCATGGGCTTTTGAGCCCATTTTTGCCAAATTGTCTTATGCAAATACAGATTTTCTCAAAACTTCTGCCATCAGAGCGATGTTTGTTACGTTAGTTGCTTTAATTTACAGCCTTATTACTAACAGAGCTGATCTAAGGGTCAATAAAAAACAGCTTTCAATCCTCGTTTATATTGCATTTGCTGGAACGTTGTTTGCTGATTTAATGTATCTTTTCGCTCTAACTAAAGTCCCGGTAATAAATGCAGTCCTGATAGGACATATGCAGCCAATTTTTATTATCTTTATTGGATTTTTTTATTTAAAGGAAGATAAACTAACAAAATTTGATTACGCGGGGATTGGTTTTATGGTTATAGCAGGGTTATTGGTTACTACGAAAACCTTAAAAAATTTGTCCACATTAAAATTGGGAACTGTATATGACCTGTTTGTTCTGTTTGCAACGGTTGCCTGGGCAACCACAGGTGTGGTGGCAAGGAAGTACCTTAAGAATATGAATGCAGGCGTTGTTACATTTTACAGATTCCTTATCGCTTCAGCTATATTTATGACTTATCTGGTCTTAACCTCCTCAATAGTTGTCTCTAATATTTACCAGGTGCTAATAGGAATTACGGTTGGGGGAGGATATATACTCTACTATGAAGGGTTAAAACGTATTAAAGCTGCTCAATCTTCTGCACTTGAGCTTTCAACACCTTTTTTTGCTGCACTACTGGGCTTTTTTGTTCTGGGAGAATTGGTTACGGTTATGCAAGTTTTAGGTATTTTCTTGCTTTTTATAGGAGTCTATTTTCTGTCCGCAAAAGAAAAAGCTTACTCTTAAAAAACTATATCCCGACTTTTTGTATAGGGGCTATAACAGGTTAAACAATCTCCTGGCATTTTGTGAAGTAATCTGGCTTAATTTCCCTTCAGGAATTTCTCTTAAAGAAGCTATTTTCTCGATAATATACCTTACAAAGGAAGGTTCGTTTCTTCTTCCTCTTACAGGCTGGGGAGCAAGATAGGGAGAATCAGTTTCCACTAATAATCTCTCCATGGGGAGAAGACGTGCTATGGTTTGCAATTTTGAGGCTCTGGGAAAAGTTACAGGTCCTGCTAAAGATATATATAAACCCATATCAAGACAGATCCTCATATCATTTTCGGTTCCTGAAAAGCAGTGCATTACCCCCCGATGAATCTCCTCATCTTGAAGGATGCTTAAGGCATCTTTCATTGCCTCTCGACAGTGAACTATTACAGGAAGATTTTTTTGCTTGGCCAGGACAAGCTGGGACCTGAAAGCTTTCTTCTGAACATCTCGAGGTGAGTTTTCATAATAGTAATCAAGACCTATCTCTCCCAGGGCGACAATTTTATCCTGCATTAATGCTCTGTAAAGTTCTGGCTGTAACTCCCTGTATCTGGATGCATCATGGGGATGTATCCCCGCAGCTCCATAGATAAAATCGTATTCTTCAAGCAGCCGGCAGAACACATCGAGCTCTTCAAAGTCAGAACAAACACAGATAATCCCTGACACTCCTTTCTGCACAGCATTTTTAATAACCTGATCTCTATCTTCCTTAAAGCGAGAATCTGCAAGGTGTGCGTGTGTATCAAACATTATTCTTTCTCCCCTTTGTAAGCTTTTTATTTCCTGACGAAGTTTTATGACATCTTACAATCCCATCTACGATAAAAATTAGTTACACGTTTAGCACTCCTGTATAATCCAACCTGAAGCTATATTACACCATTTCGTATCTTTTTGTCAAACTATAGACTCCTGTTTTCCATGAGCACAACTTCTGACTTTAATGCGCGTTTTATTGACATTAGCCCCGGTTATGTATATATATTATAAAGTATCACAGGTAAGGTGAGATAAATGGCAAAAGAACTTGGCTACGTATTAATCAACCCTTATACTATTAGGAAATCACGTACAGGAGGAGTTATAAATCGCCTCCTTTCCTGGGGAAGGTTAAGTCTTGTCGCTGCTCGAATGTTTGCTCCAAGTGAACAGCTGGTAAAAGAATACGCTCAGATTCTTGTTTCATCTTGCAGAAAGGATGAAAAGAAAAGAAAAATAATAAAGGAAATCGAGAAGTACCTTTATGAAAATTATCTACCAAAAGATAAAAATGGATTTTACCCTCGAGTGATGCTTCTTCTCTTCGAGGGAGAAAACGCCATTGAAGAACTTAAAAGAGTAGTAGGTCATATCACCAGGGTATCCATAGGGGAAACCATAAGAGGCACTTATGGAGACTACATTGAGGAAAATGGCGAGATTAAATATTTCGAACCAGCAGTACTTATAGGAACCACTAAGGACGAGGTAGAAAAGGAACTGAAAGTATGGGCTAAGTATTCAGCAAGTGATGGAGGTCTTCTGAAAAATGTTATCTCCTACCCTCCTGGAACTATACCAGAGAGGACTCTGGTACTTATAAAACCAGATAGCTTTCAAGAGCTGAGTTCCAGGGCAGGAAATATAATAGATAGGTTCTCCCAGACCGGTCTTTTTATTGTAGGAGCAAGAGTTATCCATATGGGAATCAACCAGGCTGAAGAGTTTTATGCCCCTATAAAGGGAAGATTAGCAGAAAAGATGAAAAAGTCTTTAATTAAAGAAGTGCGAGCAGCTCTTGAGGAAAAGTTAGATTTTGAACTTCCGCCGGGAATAGAGGAAAAAATAGCCGAACAGTTAAAAATATTTAAGGCTGAACATGAATTTAATAAGATAGTTCACTTCATGACAGGAAAAGATCCACGCAGAGCAACTCTTGAGGAAAGAGAGGAACCCGGCCCGGAAAAATGCCTTGCTCTTGTTTATGAAGGAGAGGGAGCCATTGCAAAAATCAGAAGAGTTCTGGGGGAGACTAACCCTGCAGAAGCTGCCCCTGGAACGGTGAGGAAGGATTTCGGCCATGATGTGATAAAAAATGGAGCTCATGCTTCCGACTCACCGGAGTCAGCAGAAAGAGAGATGAGAATTATCAGGATAGAAGAGGATGACATAACCCCCTGGGTTAAAAAATACTACCCGAATTGAGGGAATGATACCCCTGTAGAGGATTTACAGAGATTTTTCCACTTTTCATAGCTCTAATCCCATCCACTGCAGCTCTTGCCCCTGGAATAGTGGTGATGATGGGAATTTGACGAATGGTTGCCTCCCGGCGAATCCTGTACTCGTCAAACTTTGGACCTTTTCCAATAGGAGTGTTAAGAATAAGGTCAATTTCTCTGTTTTTTATATAATCTTCAATGTTGGGACGTCCCTCAGCAATTTTCTTAACTATCTTAACTTTGATACCATTTTCTTTGAGAAAGGCACCTGTCCCTGAAGTTGCCACTAAATTAAATCCCATCTCCTGCAGTTGACGAGCAAGAGGAACAATAGATGGTTTGTGTTTATCTGCCACAGAAATAAAAACAGTTCCCTTCAAAGGTAAAGGAAGTCCTGCTCCCATTTGAGCCTTGGCAAAAGCAATACCAAAACTATCCGAGATACCCATAACCTCTCCTGTCGATCTCATCTCCGGTCCCAGAATGATGTCTACACCGGGAAACCGGATAAATGGAAAAACTGCCTCTTTCACCGCAATATGAGTTATTTCCTTTTCCCTGGTAAAACCTATCTCCTTTAATTTCTTCCCAACCATTACTTTAGCTGCTATCTTAGCCAGGGGAACTCCGGTTGCCTTTCCTACAAAAGGAACTGTTCTGGACGCTCTTGGATTAACCTCTAATATGTAAATTTCTTTATTTTTTATGGCAAACTGGATATTTAAAAGACCAACTACTTTTAACTCTTCAGCAAGAGCATAGGTTTGTCTTTTTAACTCCTGAATGATCTCTTTTGATAGTGTGTAAGGTGGAAGACTGCAAGAGCTATCTCCTGAGTGAACTCCTGCTTCCTCGATATGCTCCATAATTCCCCCAATAACGCATCTTTCTCCATCAGCTACAGCATCGACATCCACTTCAATTGCATCCTCTATGAATTTATCTCTAAGAACCGGATGGGCGGGTGATACCTCTACAGCCTCGCGCATGTATTCCTCCAGAGACCTCTCATCATAAACTATCTCCATAGCTCTTCCCCCCAGCACATAAGAAGGCCTGACCAGAACAGGATAGCCTATTTTTCTGGCAGCATCTCTTGCTTCTGCAAAAGATTTACCTGTCCCGTTAGGGGGCTGTTTTAATTTTAACTTTTGAATAAGTTGAGAAAATTTTCCCCTGTCTTCTGCCCTGTCTATACTCTCCGGAGAAGTGCCAATTATAGGAAGACCTTCTCTCGTTAAATCCCGGGCTATGTTTAAAGGAGTCTGTCCCCCAAATTGAACAATAACTCCTTGTGGTTTTTCGTTCTCATAGATATTCAGAACATCCTCAACGGTCAATGGCTCAAAGTATAACTTATCTGAGGTGTCGTAATCTGTGCTGACTGTTTCTGGATTACAGTTTACCATAATAACTGTATACCCTTCCTCTTTGAGAGCAAATGCTGCCTGAACACAACAGTAGTCAAATTCTATACCTTGTCCGATCCTGTTTGGTCCTCCACCGAGAATCATTATTTTTTTCTTACCCATCTTTAAAGTTTCCGCATCCTCTCTAATTCTTCGCTATAAACCAATTTTCCTTTAAAAATAGTAAGCTCCACCTTTGCAGGAAGGTTCCAACCAATAAAGGGTGAGTTTTTACTTAAAGAAAAAAAATCTTCCTCTTTTACCTCCCACACCCTGGATAGATCAACTATAGCCAGGTTAGCCATGCCTCCTTCCTTAATTTCGCCCCTGTCAATTCCCAGAATACGGGAAGGATTTATAGTTAACTTGGCAACTGCGTCCTTAAAGGTTAAAACCCCTGGTTCTACCAGCTCTTTGATCACCAGGCTGAGTGCTGTCTCAAGACCGATAATTCCACAGGGTGCATCCGGATACCCGAGTTCTTTTTCCTGCTGTGCATGAGGAGCATGGTCAGTGGCAATTACATCTATAATGCCTTCTTTTAACCCGATTTTTAAAGCCTGAATATCGCTTTTATCTCTTAAAGGGGGGTTTACTTTGGTATTAGTATCAAAACTTTTCACTGCCTCATCTGAGAGGGTAAGATGATGAGGTGTAACTTCTGAGGTTACCTTAAGATTGTCCTTCTTTGCTTTTTTAACCAGTTCCACCGCACCTCGTGTAGAAATGTGGGCTATATGGAGTTTGCAATTTGTAAGTTTGAGTAAGGTGAGGTCTCTGAAAACTGCTATTTCCTCAGCTTCTGCAGGTATTCCAGGAAGACCGAGAAGAGTGGAATAGTATCCCTCGTTCATCACCCCGCCTTTACTTAGGGAATGATCTTCGCAATGAGATATAACAGGTACATTCAGCATCTTTGTATATTCAAAAGCCCTGCGCATCAGGTGAGAGTCAACTACCCAGGATCCGTCGTCAGAAAACCCCACCACTCCTGCCTTTTTTAACCTACCCATCTCGGAAAGTCTCTCTCCTTTTCGACCAACAGTTATAGCACCCACAGGAAGAACCTCCACCACCCCCCACTTTTTTGCTTCACGATAAATATAATTCACAACAGCTGGTGTATCTACAGGTGGGTTGGTGTTGGGCATGCAGCATATAGTGGTAAACCCTCCCTTTGCCGCAGCCAGGCTACCAGTTCGGATAGTCTCTTCATCTTCCCTTCCTGGCTGACGAAGATGGGTATGCATATCCACAAGTCCCGGTATCACTACTTTCCCTTCCGCATCTATTAGCTTTGCGTTAGGAGATTTTATATTTTCATCGATTTTTTTTATACACTCTCCCTCTATAAGAATATCTAAAACCTCCTCACATCCAGATGCAGGATCTATAACTTTGCCTTTTTTAATTAATATTGACATACCCGTTTTCTTTGAAATTTTTTCTCAAGTTAATAAAAGATAGAGAATAGCCATTCTTACAGCTATTCCATTGGTCACCTGGTCTAAAATAATGCTCCGCTCAGAATCAGCCAGCTTTGCTGAAAGTTCCACTCCCCTGTTTACAGGTCCTGGATGCATAATCAAAGCATCGGGGTTTGCCAGTTTTAACTTTTCTTCATCCAGAGAAAAAAATTCACGATATTCCTGAATATCAGGTATGAGTGAAGTTTTTTGCCTCTCCTTTTGTATTCTTAACATAATTATTGCATCACAGTCTGATAAAGCTTCTTCCATAAAGTAGGTCACCTTGACTCCTAACTTTTCAATATCTCTTGGGATAAGAGTAGGTGGTCCGCAAACTTTTACCTTCGCTCCCATTTTGGTTAAGCCCCATATATCCGAGCGAGCCACGCGAGAGTGAGCTATATCACCTATAATAGCTACATTTAAACCGGCTATTCTGCCCTTCTTTTCTCTGATACTGTAGAGATCAAGAAGTCCCTGAGTGGGATGCTCATGAGCTCCATCCCCGGCATTAATCACACTAACCGGAAGCTTTTGAGCTAAAAAGTGGGCTGCTCCCGGAGAGGGGTGACGGATAATCAAAGCGTCTACCTTCATAGCCATAATATTTTTTGCAGTATCAAAAAGACTTTCACCCTTAAGGACGCTGCTTGTAGAAGAAGAAAAATTTATAAGATCAGCATTAAGTCTTTTAATTGAAAGCTCAAAAGATAATCTTGTCCTTGTGCTTGGTTCAAAGAAAAGATTTGCCACGGTTTTCCCTCTTAATGTGGGAACTTTTTTAATGGGACGTTCAAGCACTTCACGGAATGATTTTGCGGTATCTAAAATTAAATTAATCTCTTCTATAGATAGACTCTGCAAATCCAGAAGGTCTTTTCTTTCAAATCTCATCCTTTTTTCTCTCAAAAATTACAACTTCTTCTTTATCATCCATTTCCCTTAATCTAACCTCCACTATTTGATTGGGCAAGGCGATGATTTTTTTGCCCACATAATCTGCCTGAATTGGGAGTTCCCGACAATTCCTGTCGACAAGGACAAGAAGTTCTATTTTTTCGGGACGTCCAAGATCAAGCAATGCATCAAGAGCTGCTCTTACTGTTCTTCCCGTATATAGAACATCATCAACAAGAAGTATCCATTTATCATGTATGGAAAAGGGAATGCTGGTGTTTCTGAGAACGGGCTGGTAGGATATACGGGATAAATCATCCCGATACAGATTGATATCCAGAGTACCTACAGGGATCACTTTCTTTTTAGAATCCCCAATAAT
>QMQA01000043.1 GCA_003648845.1 Candidatus Aerophobota bacterium | reverse complement strand
TTATTATGCAACTGGTAGAAGAAAAAAAGCTGTTGCCAAGGTCTGGATGAGAACGGGGAAGGGGCAAATAATAATTAATAGTCGCGATTTTCAAGATTATTTCCCCCGGGAAACTTACAGGAAAGTGGTCCGGGAACCACTGGAGCTGGTTGATTTCCTGGGAAGATTTGATGTAGAAGCGCAGGTTAAGGGAGGTGGATTAACCGGGCAAGCCGAGGCCCTTCGATTGGGTATAGCCAGAGTAATATCCAAGATTAATCCTGAGCTCAGAAAGAGTTTAAAAAAAGCTGGCTTCCTTACCCGGGACCCTCGAATGAAAGAGAGAAAGAAGCCAGGGTTAAGAGGTGCCAGAGCCAGACCCCAAACTTCCAAGAGGTAATTTTTATGGGCTGGTTTGAAAAAACTTACAACAGGATAAAAAAGGGTAAAAAGAAAATAAATGTACCCGATGGTCTGTGGACCAAGTGTAACAGTTGCTCAGAAATCATATATAATAAAATCCTGGATGAAAATTTGCGTGTTTGCCCCAGGTGTGGTTATCATTTTTACATTGGTGCCTGGAAAAGAATAGAAATTACTGTAGATAAAGGGAGCTTTGTTCAGTGTAACTCCACCCTGTTCTCCTGTAACCCGCTTAATTTTCCAGAATATGAGGAGAAGTTAAAAAAAGGAGAAAAAAAGACGGGTCTGGATGAAGCTATACTTATAGGTGAGGGAAAAATAGAGGGCAAAAGAGTGGCAATAGGGGTGACTGATTTTGGATTTATGGGTGGAAGCATGGGTCTGGTGGTGGGAGAGAGAATAGCCCTTATTACAGATAGAGCTATGGAGAAAAAAATCCCTCTCATAATAATTTCTGGATCAGGCGGAGGAGCCAGGATGCAAGAGGGAGTTCTTTCTCTAATGCAGATGGCAAAGGTAAGTTCAGCTATTGCAGAGTTTAAGAGCAAGGGCGGCTTGTATGTATCTGTGCTCACCAACCCTACGATGGGGGGAGCAATGGCCAGTTTTGCCAGTGGGGGAGATATAATTATAGCTGAGCCTGGAGCAAGGTTGGGTTTTGCTGGTCCTCGTGTAATAAAACAGACCATTAAGCAACAGATGCCCAAAGGATTTCAAGAATCCGAGTCTCTTCTTAAACACGGGATGATTGACCTGGTAGTTGAAAGGGCTAATATCCGTCCTACTTTAAGCAAGATATTGAATTTTTTGACTTCTTAAGGGTGGAAGATAATATTTTCTATTTAGTTGACAAAAGGTCAGGCTTGGTAGAGAAGGCCTGACCTTTTCGTTGAAATACCATGAGAAGGAAAAGCAGAATAATCCAGGTTAGAGAAGTAAAAATAGGAGGAGGTTTTCCGCCTGTTGTTCAGGGAATGGTGAAAACAGACCCTCTGAAGGTGGAGGATACTGTCAGGGAGATAAAAAAGGTTCAGGAAGAGGGAGCTAAGTTGGTGAGAGTAGCCATTCCTAATATTAAAGCAGCAAGAAATATTTCTCTTATCCGAGAGATGGTTGATGTGCCTTTGGTTGCTGATATCCATTTCAATTATCGTTTGGCCCTTGAGGTTATAGATAGAGGTATAGATAAGGTAAGAGTTAACCCGGGTAACCTGAGTTCCCGTGAAATACTGCTGGTAGCAAAAAAAGCAAGAGAAAATAAAATTCCTCTTCGAATAGGAGTTAACTCGGGTTCTTTACCAAAAAATCTTCTGAAAAAAATATCTGCAGTTAAAGATAATAAAGAGGAAAGATCTCGTCTCATAGCAGAAGGAATGGTTGATACCGCTCTTAACTGTATAAAACTATTGGAAGAGAACGGGTTTGAAGATATAGTAGTTTCCCTGAAGTCTTCCGAGGTACCGGTTACCATTTTATCTAACAAAATAATCGCTGAGAAGATTCCCTATCCCATTCATCTTGGGATAACTGCCACCGGTCCTCCCCCGGGAGGGATTATCAAATCTGCTGTTGGGATAGGTGCATTATTGAGTGAGGGTATTGGAGACACAATTCGTGTTTCCCTTACCGGGAGCTCCGTGGAAGAAGTTAAGATAGCTTACGAGATACTTAAATATCTGCAACTTGTGGACATCGGGCCTACCCTTATAACCTGTCCTACCTGTGGACGGAGCAGAGGCGATGTCCGTTCACTTGCTGAAGGAGTGCTTCAGGCAATGAAAAATATACACGCTCCATTAAAAGTAGCAGTTATGGGATGTGAAGTAAATGGTCCAGGAGAGGCTATGGAGGCAGATATTGGTATAGCATGTACCAGGCAGGGTGGTATTTTGTTTAAGAAAGGTCGCCTTTTAAATAAGGTGAGAAAGGATCAGTTGCTTGACACTCTAATCAGGGAACTTCATCAAATGGATCAAGGTTCAGGGAGCAGATGAGTTGACCAAGTATATTTTTGTTACAGGAGGGGTTCTTTCTTCTCTGGGCAAAGGTATAGCCTCAGCTTCTATTGGAACCTTGCTTAAAAGCAGGGGATTTAAAGTGAGTATGTTGAAATTTGATCCTTATATAAACGTTGACCCGGGCACTATGAATCCCTATCAGCACGGAGAGGTTTTTGTGACCAGAGACGGCGCTGAGACCGATCTTGACCTTGGTCATTATGAAAGGTTTGTAGGTGTGGATCTATCCTCATATAACAATGTTACCGCTGGTCAAATTTATAGCTCGGTAATTGAGAAAGAAAGGAGGGGAGAGTATCTGGGACGAACCATTCAGGTGATTCCTCATATAACCGGTGAAATTCAGGATAGGATAAGAAAAGTGGCCCAGAAGGATAAGGCGGAAATAGTTATTGCTGAAGTTGGTGGGACGGTAGGGGATATAGAATCATTACCTTTTCTGGAAGCCATAAGGCAGTTCAGGTTGAAAGAGGGTAGAGAAAACACCTTATTTATACATCTCACTCTCGTTCCCTATATTGCCTCGGCGGGAGAACTTAAAACCAAACCCACCCAGCATAGTGTAGGTAGACTTCGAGAGATAGGTATCCAGCCCGATTTTATTCTCTGTCGCACTCAAATACCTCTTACCAAAGAGGTAAGGAGCAAGATATCTCTTTTTTGTAATGTTGAGGAAGAAAATGTAATTCAGGCTATTGATGTTGATAATATATATGAGGTACCTTTAAGGTTTGAAAAAGAAGGCCTGACTGATAAAATTATGGAACAGCTGCATTTAGAGGGAAAAAGAGAAAATCTTAAAGAGTGGGCAAGATGGGTGGAGAAAATTAATAACGCTACACAGAAAGTAAGGATAGCTGTGGTGGGGAAATATGTTAAGATGAAGGATGCTTATAAGAGTATTATTGAGGCTTTCACTCATGCCGGGGCAGTCAATAATGGAAAAGTTTGCCTGGAGTGGATAGAGGCAGAAGAAATACTTGAGAAAGGAGAGGAAAAACTTGCCTCCTTTCAGGGTATTCTGGTTCCTGGAGGGTTTGGTTCAAGAGGTATAGAGGGCAAGATAAGAGCTATCCAGTTTGCCAGGGAAAATAGAATACCCTTTTTGGGAATATGTCTGGGAATGCAATGTTCAACGATTGAATTTGCTCGAAATGTGGCCCACCTGGAAGGAGCAAACTCTACAGAATTTGACCCTGATACGCCTCATCCTGTAGTTGATCTTCTCCCTGAGCAGCGTGGAATTAAGGATAAAGGAGGGACAATGAGACTTGGTGAGTATGAGTGTAAAGTGGAAAAGGACAGTTTCAGCGGTAGGGCTTATCAAAAATCTGTGGTATATGAAAGACACAGGCATCGTTACGAGTTTAACAATAAATACAGAGATATCTTAAAGAAAGCCGGTTTAAAAATAGCCGGTATATATCCTGAAAAGGATCTGGTAGAGATAATAGAGATACCCGACCATCCCTGGTTTGTGGCTACTCAGTTTCATCCTGAGTTTAACTCCAAGCCTCAATCTCCTCATCCTCTGTTCAGGGATTTTGTCAGGGCAGCTATGGAAAAACCTTTGTAAAGGAGTTAAGAGATGACCAGATTAATCTTAATTTTCCTGGGAGCAGTTCTGGTAAATAATTTTGTCCTTCGTTATTTTCTGGGTATCTGTCCTTTTCTGGGAGTAACAGGAAAGGTTGAATCAGCAGTAGCAATGGGATTTGCTACAACTTTTGTGATGACAATTACTGCAGCTGTGGTGTGGCCCATTAATACGTTTATTATTAAAGGTTTAAATCTTCCTTTTCTGGAGTATGTATCTGACATTCTTGTTATTGCCTCTCTTGTTCAGTTAATAGAGATGTTTGTCAAAAAAACAAATCCAGCCCTTTACAGAGCCCTTGGAATTTATCTTCCCTTGATAACGACCAATTGTTCAATTCTGTTTTTAGCTCTTTTTATTCCACTTAGAAAATACACTTTTATTGATAGTATAGTATTTGGATTTGGAGCAGGAGTTGGCTTCACCTTTGTTATGCTTTTAATGTCTGCAATTAGAGAAGAACTCGATTTCGCGGAAGTGCCAAAGTCTTTGCAGGGTGCTCCAATGACCTTAATTATAGCTGGCCTTCTTGCTCTCGTTTTTATGGGATTTACAGGACTTATTGGCACTGCTTAAGGGAGGGGAGTATGAGTTTAATCCTTCTGGCAGTAACGAGCATGGGAGCTCTGGCGGCTTTCTTTGCCGTAATGTTATCTGTTGCTCACAGTAGATTGAAGGTGGAGGAGGATCCCCGTATAGAAAAGTTATTTGAGGAGCTACCCGGTGCGAACTGTGGAGCCTGTGGATTTGCGTCCTGTCGCGCTCTTGCAGAGGCAATAGTTAAGGGAGAGGCGACGACCACTTCCTGTGTGGTAGGGGGCAGTGAGGTTGCGGCAAAGATCTCTCAACTGATGGGGGTGGAAGCAGAAGCAGTGGAAAGAAAGCTGGCCTTTGTCAGGTGCGGAGCTGGTGTATCTGAGCGAGCAAAGAAAGCCATATATCGGGGTGTTGAGACCTGTAGAGCTGCAAATCTTGTAATGGGAGCAGATGTCGCCTGCTCCTATGGATGTCTGGGATTTGGCGATTGTCAGAGAATCTGCCCTTTCGATGCTATTAAAATGGTGGATTTTCTTCCTCACATTGACCTTTCACGTTGTACAGGGTGTGGCAGATGTGTAGAGGTTTGTCCTCGCGGTATAATAGTTCTGGAAAACCTTGAAGATATAAATTATCGGGTAAAATGCTCATCCCTGGATAAAGGAAAAAAAGCTCGTCAGGTCTGTGAAAAGTCATGTATAGCCTGTGGTCGGTGTGCGAAATTCTGTCCTTATGAGGCTTGCTGGATGGAAGATAATTTAGCCCACATTGATCCGGTAAACTGTCAGGTATGTGGAGTTTGCTACACAGTGTGCCCAACTGGTGCTATAGTGGAAGTGAAAAGTTGAAAATGAGGCCTTTAAAATCATTAATTTCTCTGGAAGAGTGCAGAAAAATACTTTTTTCTCACCTTCATCCAGTTGATAAAACAGAGAGGGTACCTCTTGTTAAGGCCAATGGAAGAGTTCTGGCTAAAGATGTGATAGCACCTATAAATGTTCCTCCTTTTGACAGAGCAGCCATGGATGGGTATGCTGTTAAAGCCCAGGATACTTATCCTGCTAAAGCTATGAGGCCTGTCGAACTGAAATTGACTGCTTCCATTTCAGCAGGTGAGTTCAGCAAAAAAAAGATAAGGGAAGGGGAATGTATCCAGATAGCTACTGGATCACCTCTTCCACAGGGAGCAGACGCTGTGGTGATGGTTGAGGATACGGAGAAGGAAGGAGAAAATGTGGTTAAATTTTACCGACCGGTTCATCCAGGAGCCAATGTTTCTTCTGTTGGTGAGGATATTAAAAAAGGGCAGAAAGTTATCTCTAAGGGAGATCTCTTAACTCCAGCCAAACTGGGAGTGTTAGCTGCTCTGGGAGAAAGGGGAGTGGAGGTTTTTGTTAAACCCCGGGTAGTAATAATATCTTCTGGTGATGAGATTACTTCTCCTGGTGAGCCTCTGGAAGAAGGTAAAATATATGATGTAAACTCTTTCACTCTCTTAGCTCTGGTAGAAGAAAATGGTTGTGAGGCAATTTTGGCACCCAGGTTAAAAGAC
Source organism: Candidatus Aerophobota bacterium (assembly GCA_003648845.1). Next base: position 1,972 of record QMQA01000043.1, on the reverse strand, counting down.
GATGTGAAAAGTATCCTTGAAGGATTAAAGAAGTCTCTCTCAGGAGATTTAATAATTATTACCGGAGGCAGTTCTGTAGGGGAAAGAGACCTGATCCGGGAAGCTGTTTTACAGATGGGAGAGATTTTGTTTCATGGCATTGCTGTTAAACCTGGAAAGCCTACTCTGGCCTCTTTAATAGAAGGAAAATTGATTCTGGGAATGCCTGGGTACCCCACCTCCTGCCTTACAAATGGTTATGGACTTGTTGTTCCTCTTCTTCGACGACTTGCTCATCTGCCTCCTAAGAGAGAAGTTGTAATAAAAGCTCCCCTTTCCAGGAGAATAACCTCCACCCTGGGAAGACATCAGTTTTTGCCGGTAAAAATAGATAAAGGATGGGCTGTTCCAGTTTTTAAAGAATCGGGAGCTATAACCAGCATGTCTGAAGCTGAAGGGTACATAGAAATCCCGGCTAATGTGGATCTACTGGAGAAGGGGGAGGAGGTAGAGGTTAAACTTTTCTAACATTCATCTGGAATTTTTTTCACTTCATTCACAATATATTTCTTTCCTTCTTTCTTTATCATTCCCTCTCTTAAAAGCAAACCGAGATGATTTTTTAAGGCCTGAGAAGAAATTGAAATTGTAGCTTTTGGTTTATATTTGCTGATATAAGGAAGCAGAGTTATTTTGAACTCTTCCTGAATCTCTTTTTTTGTTTTCGCCTCCTTGCTGAGAATCTCCATTATCAGTTTCCTGTAGCGATTTTCCAGAACCCAATCTTTTTTCTCTATATTCATAACATCCCCTGTACAATCATGTCTACAGCTTCCTGTTCTGTAAGTCCCCTTGCCATTAGGGTATCAAGTTGTTTCTGGTTTACCTTGCCTACTGAAGCTTCGTGGGTAACCCTGGCGTTTTCATCTCCTACCCTAACTATAGGGATAGCACGAGCTGTTGAGCCTTCACCTTTTACTATTTCCTTACAGTCAACATGACCTGTGGCATAAGGAGCATTAGCTTCAGTTATTCCCATCATAATCACATCACCGCCCTGAGAAGCGGCAGCTCTTAATTTAACAAGCCCTCTTGCATTTTCTCCTTCCAGGAAAACAGCATCCCTGATTTGGACTTTGTCCTGGCTGCTACGGCCATAGGCTTTGTTTACAATCTCTATTCTGGAGGCGGTGTGTGCATATACCTCAACATCTATGGACAGAAGGCCTACACTACCTTTTGTTAGAGAAAAGATGCTCTGAAAAAAACTGCCATCTCCTACATCAACCCGAAACTTAGGGAAAACCTTTGCTCCTCCCATCTCTCCATGATAGTGACGCTCTTCATACAGGAAAATAGCGTTTTTTCCAAGAATAATCTCAGCCTGCATTCTGTGAGTTAAATTGCGTGCTTTTGGGAAGCTACAATGAGCAAGCACAAGAACCTGCGCTCCATCATCTATGATAAATCGAGGGACTATCTCCTGAGTTCCCTCCTCTTCAACTACTCCAAAGCAAAGATGTACCGGGGTTTTGATTTTTTTTCCGGAAGTAACAATAAAATCAGCCATTACTCCATTCTCCAGTTCTCTTCCAGCAAGAATTAATCCTTCAACTTCCTTAACTCCCACTATCCGGTTGTAATTCAAGAAAAATTTAGGGGTTTCTTCTTTTACCATAGTTTCAACATCAAATCCAACAAGACGGGCACTTTCTAATATTTCGTAGGGCAAGGAATTCTTTGACATTTTATTTTCCTGCCAGCAAGCTCACAGTATTTTTTCATTATCTCCTTGAAAGTTCCTTTTGCTTTTACTTTTCCTTCCCAGAGGAGGGTTCCCTCGTCAGCCACTTCTCCTGCCTCCTCACGGTGGGTAATTAAAAGAATGGAGGAGTGAGTCTCATTTCTTATGGCATCCAAAAGCTCGTATAATTCATTATATACCACTATATCAAGTCCTGAATCAGGTTCATCAAGAATCAAAAGTTTTGGT
>QMQA01000042.1 GCA_003648845.1 Candidatus Aerophobota bacterium | reverse complement strand
CGGGAGATATGGGAAGTAACATCATTTCCTTCTCAGGTTTATCTCGAAAATTTCAAAGAGGGTTTATATAAAATTAGAAGAGGTTTGGTTAATAGTGCTTTGCTTGCTTTTCCAGCTATGTTGATTTCGACCTTTATAGGATCCCTGGCCGCTTATCCTTTCTCCCAATTTAAATTTAGAGGAGATACTGCAGTATATTTCTTGCTTTTGTCTGGAATGTACATTCCTTATCAAACCGTTTTGATACCACTTTTCTTTATAATTAGGCGATTAGGACTTTATGATACTATACCAGGTTTGTGGTTGGTCCACACGGCTTACGGTATTCCATTTACGACCCTTATTCTAAGGAATTTCTTTGCTACTGTACCCAGTGAACTAATGGAGGCAGCAGCATTAGACGGGTGTAGCTTAATAGGCTATTACTGGAAAATTTTGCTTCCGGTAGGGCGTTCGGGTATTGCTGCTACGCTAATATTGCAGTTCAGAGCTATTTGGAATGAGTTTCTATTCGCACTCACCTTGACGCAAAGCGCAAAAAGCATGCCCGTGACAGTGCGTCTTCAATCTTTTGTAAGCATGACGGAAGTACATTGGGGTCCTTTGATGGGGGCTACCTTAATTACCATTCTCCCTATTATAGTAGTATTTTTAGTGTTCAAGAGATATTTTGTCACGGGTTTAATCGGGGTTTATAAATAATAAAAGAGCAAGAGATGAGCTAAAATATTGGAAATTTTACTTGCAGGAGAAACTTGAAAATTTATGAGGCTCATGTTAAAGGTGGAATTGAGATAGAAGCAGTAGGGGAGTGTGCTTTGGTTGCGCGACCGAAGCGAAAAGCGGCTTTGTCACATTCCGAAGAAATCGTCGGAAACAATTTGCAAAAATCGGCGAAACCCAACGTGAAACATTGCCCTCTCAAGTATCTTACGAAGTAGAGTCATACAGTAAGTGGCTATGTTGATACGAAAATTGAAAGGATATAATTATGAAAATAGTTGTTGGGGCATTTGTCCATGAATCCAATACTTTTACACCTCTTATAACTACCGAGGACGATTTTCAAGTATTTAGAGGACAGGAGATATATAGAAACTTAGATTTTTATGACCCCGTTAAGGGAATAATATCAACTTTTTTGAAGTACAAAAATTACGATGTTGAACCCACGATTTTTGCCCACGCTGTACCGTTTGGTGAAGTGGAAAAGGGATTTTACCTAAGGATTAAAAATGAACTGGTGGAGAGAATTAAAAATGTGACCGATTTAACTGCTGTAGTCCTGGCTTTACATGGATCTATGCGAGTAAAAGAGATTGGAGATGCTGAGGGTGATTTGCTATTACATTTGCGGAGAATAGTACCTAAAACTATTCCTATAATATGTTCTTTAGATATGCATGCCACTATTACAGATTTAATGATGAAAAATGCAAATGCATTCGTCGGATTTAGGACTGCCCCCCACATTGATGCTGTAGAAACAGGAGAGAGAGTTGCACATCTTACAAAGTATGTTTTAGAAAATGATCTAAAAATAGAGATGTGCTATCAAAGAGTGCCTATGCTTATTACTGGTGAACAATCCATGACTGAAGTGGAGCCTATGAGAACCATGATAGAAAACTTGCGACAAGCAGAGAAATCTCCCGATGTTTTGTCAGCGTCATATTTTTTGGGTTTTCCCTGGGCTGATACGCCGGAAAATGGTGTAAGTTCAGTGGTAATAACATCAGATAACAGAACTAAAGCATCAGAGATAGCTAAATGGCTAGCGGACAAATTTTGGGAAAATCGATGTGAGTTTACTTTCGGTACAGAAGCTTATCCTCCTGATGAGGCTATCACAAAAGCGATTCACAGCAAAAATTATCCTGTGTTTCTTTCGGATTCCGGTGATAATCCTACTGCAGGTGCACCAGGAGACAATACTAACTTAATTCGTTTGCTAAATAAGCACGACCAGATTAGTTCTTTAAATCAGAGACCATTGGTTGTGGCTGTTGTTGATCCTGAAGTGTGTGAAAAATGTAAAAAAAGAAAAGGAAAAAAAACCAAACTATCTTTGGGAGGGAAAATGGATTCCGTGTATTCCGATCCGGTGCAAATTGAGTGCATTACCAAAAAAGTAATCGAAGGTTGGGGAGAACAAGAGGCAGATCTTGTTTTAGTTAGTTCAAGAAAATTAGATATAATTATAACCTCCAAGCGGATTAGTATTATAGATCCTATAATGTTGGTAGATTTAGGTATTAGACCGGAAAAGAGAAAACTTGTAATTATAAAAAGTGGTTACCTTTCGGATGCTTATGAAAGAATCTCTGCACGTTCTATATTGGCTCTCACTAAAGGATGTTCTGATGAAATACTGTCCAGATTGCCTTTTAAGAATATAAAACGGCCTATGTTTCCCTTCGACAAAGATTTCAAATAGAGTGGCAACCGATCATTCTCTTTACACCAATATCGAGTCTTGCTCAAAGAGGGTGTTCTCTCTAAGCATTCTGGAAGGGAGTCATAAGGTTGTTTCTCTTTTTGGGTATAATTCGTAAAAGTTCGTGCCCCTTAACCCCGTAGAGGTTTCTGTCTCTTGGCATGTGTGCCTTAAGGCGAATCTTCTTATACTGTTTCTATGAGAGGGATAACCAAACTTTTTAAAGGAAGTTTACCAATATTTTCAAAAAGCGAGGTTAGCTATTTTTTCCAGAACCTTAAAAATTTTTTCTCCAGTAAAAGTTTCATTTTCATTGTTCTGTAACATTTACGTAACGTTACGCGTTACGTTGACAATCTTGAGGGTAACTTTATAATATATTATAAATATATTTATTAGTATATCGATGTGATATGGAGCGGAAGCAATGGGAAAAAACAGAGAAAATTCCTTGATGCTTCAGGCCTATAATTTATTAAAAAAGAGGATTGTTTCTCTGGATCTCAAGCCAGGACAAAGGCTAAACGATAAGCAATTAGCCCGGGAAATGTCTCTGGGGAGGACTCCTATAAGAGAGGCAATGCTCAAGTTAGAAGCGGAAAATTTGATAATCATCGATAAAGCCATTTATGTAAAGCATATTACTATCCAGGATATAAAAGACCTTTTTGAGGGGTTACTGGTTATTGAGAGGTTTGCTGCCCGTTTAGCTTCCCAGAGAATTACCCCGGAACAACTTAGAGAAATGAAAGAGATTAACAAAAAGATTGAAGATGCTATGGAAAAAAGGAATTTCCTGGAGATTACTTTCCAGAACAGCGACTTTCACCAGCTTCTTGCTAAGGCTTCCGGCAATCGGTATATCTCTTCAACGCTTTGTATAATGCAAAACGAAGCTCAAAGGTTAGCCTATCTTTCCTACAGCAGAGAAACGCTCTCTGATTTTTCCCTGGACAAACATTTTGAGCTGGTTCGCCAGCATCACCGCAACATTATTAACTTCCTGGAGAACAAACAAACAGAAAAGCTGGAGAAGCAAATAGTTGAGCATGTCAAGCTGTTTAGAAGTAGAATAACAAGATATGTAACTTCCAAGGAAAGCGAGAGTTTCATATTTTAAAGCTAAGGTGGTTAAGAAAAATTAGTTAAATTTCTTGACCTGTCCAAAAATGACAGAGTTCAAACTCAAGTAAAATTTAAGGGTATTAAATGCTGCAAGATACCTGGCTGTACATCAATACTCATTGGGATCTAATCGGTAAACTAAGCCTGCAACATCTACAGATTATTGCTATTGGTAACGGGATAGGGGTTGTGGTAGGAGTAACCGTTGGAATACTTATCTCTGGCCAGGGAAGAGAAAGCATTGCTGATATAGTCCTTTACCTTAGCGAAATTATGATGACCATACCCAGCATGGCTTTGTTTGGCCTGTTAATGCCCATTTTAGCAGGGTTAGCTTTGCCCTCCATTGGTTATCTTCCTGCTATTATTGCCTTAGTTGCCTACGGGCTGCTACCCATCCTGCGAAATACTTATACAGGACTTGGAGAGGTTGATCCGGCAATGATTGAGGCAGGAAGAGGAATGGGTATGAGTAACAGGCAAATTTTGTTTAAAGTCAAGCTTCCCCTTGCTGTTCCAGTGATTATGGCAGGGCTGAGGAATGCCATTGTATTAAACATTGGCATTGCAGCAATTGCTGTTGTGATTGGAGCAGGAGGTCTGGGAGTGCCTATATTCCGCGGTATAAGAAACTTCCGGCCTGACCTTATTTTAACTGGAGCAATATTTGTCTCTATTCTGGCTGTGGCAGTGGATACTTTATTGGGCCAGGTGGAAAAATGGATAACCCCTAAGGGCGTAAAAATAGGGAGGGAAGAATAAAAAAATGATAAAACTTGAAAATGTAACTAAAATCTATCCTGATGGAACCAGAGCGGTTAATAATTTAAGTCTGGAGATTAACAAAGGTGAAATTTGTGTCTTACTCGGTCCCTCAGGTTGCGGTAAGACAACTACAATGAAAATGATCAATCGATTAATCCCTATTACCAGTGGAAAAATATATATTAACGGGGAAGATAATACAAAGATAGATGAAAATGAATTGCGTCGAAATATTGGTTATGCAATTCAACAGATAGGTTTATTTCCCCATATGACCGTTGAACAAAATATTATGACAGTTCCTGTTCTTAAAGGTTGGCCTGAGAATAAAAGGAAAAAAAGAGCAAAGGAACTACTGGAACTGGTAGGATTAGACCCCGCTATTTACTCAAATAAATACCCGGCTGAGCTTTCCGGTGGACAGATGCAGAGAGTGGGAGTTGCCAGGGCCCTGGGAGCTGATCCGGAAATTTTATTAATGGATGAACCTTTTGGAGCAATAGATCCCATAACGCGAGGTAGACTCCAGGATGAATTTCTAAAAATACAGGAGGAGATAAAGAAAACAATCGTATTTGTAACTCATGACCTTAATGAAGCGATGAAGATGGGAGATAAAATTGCTTTATTAAAAGACGGCAGGTTGGTTCAATACGACACACCAGCTAATCTTTTGTATAAACCAAAGAATGATTTTGTGAGAAACTTTGTCGGTGCTGATCGTGCTCTTCAAGGTCTAAGACTATTAAAAGTTAAGGAAGTGATGAGTACTTCTCCTCCTGTAGTTAAGGTAAATGACGATCTTGCAGTAGCGAAAAAACGGATAGAAGAAGAGAAAATTCCCTGGTTAATGGTAGTTGATAATGAAAACAGGTTTTTAGGTTGGATTAACAAACCCGACCTTGCTACCTGCAGGCAAGGGGAGAAAGTAGAAAAGGTAGTGATTCCACCAACCACAACAGCCTTTCCAGAAACATTTTTGAACGAAGCACTTTCTTTGATGTTAAGCAGTGCAATAGGTAACTTAGCCATAGTTGATAATAAAGGCAGACTAAAAGGTGTATTAACCTTTGACATTCTCAGAGAAGTTATAGGAAAAAGTTATGTTGGGGAAAGGTCTAAATGAGACAGCGATTTAGTCGCCGCATCGTTTTAGCTGTTTTGCTGGGAGTACTGATTGGGTCAACAGTTTGGGTTACAAATATGGAAATCCTTAAGTTCCGGCCACCAGCAACTTATCAGGAGCTGACTAAAAGAATGTGGGAGCATATCTTAATGGTTGGTCTGGGAGAGCTCATTGCTATTGCGGTAGGAATTCCTCTGGGGATTATAGTTACCCGTCCTAAGTTTAAGGCTCTATCTCCCATTATAATAGGGGGAGCAAATATTGGTCAGACTTTACCCAGTATGGCTGTAGTTGCTATTATAGCTGTGGTTATGGGGCAGTTTGGTTTTTACCCGGCAGTTATTGCTCTTTTTATTTATGGGCTACTACCTATTATTCGTAACTCCTACGCGGGGATAAATAATATTGACCCCTCGATTATTGAGTCAGCAAAAGGTATGGGAATGTCCCGAAGGCAAATACTAAGAAAAATAGAGCTTCCTCTTGCCAGACCGGTGATAATGGCTGGAATTAGAACCTCCACAGTAATAAATGTTGGTACGGCTGCCCTGGCTGCTCTCATTGCTGCTGGAGGTATGGGAATGATTATCCTTGCCGGCCTGTTAAATAACATCCCTTTGCTTGTTCTTCAAGGGGCTGCACCAACAGCTGCCTTAGCAGTTACCTTAGATGTAATTCTCGAAGGCATAGAAAGCCTGATAACTCCCCGCGGTCTCAGGATGAGGAAGGAAAAGGGCTAAAAAGGTTGAAAGGAGGTGGTGGAGAAGGAAAAAATTAAAATGTTTCCAATTAAATTTTTCCTGAGGAGGTAAAGTTGAAAAGAGTAAGTATCTTTCTGGTGGTAGGAGTGGTGATGTTTATCTTGAGCGGGAGTCTTCTTGCTCAGGAAAAACCCACTATAGTTGTAGGAAATAAAAATTTTACAGAGCAGTATGTTGCCGGTGAGCTAATGAAGCAAGCCCTGGAAACTAAGGGATTTAATGTTAAACTAAAAACCGATTTATCCTCCATGGTAATGCGTCAGGGAATGGAACTGGGTGAAATTGATGTTTGTATGGAGTACACAGGGACCGCCTGGATGGTTCACCTGGGGAAAAAATACGTCCCGACCGGTCATGAGGAGCTTTATTATATGACCAAGGCAGCTGATGCAAAAAATGGATTGATCTGGCTCCAGCCAATGTGGAATCATAATTCTTATGCGCTGGCTGTATGGCCTGATTTTTCCAGAAAGAATAACATCTGGACACTCTCTGATCTGGCCAGGTATTATCGCGAAAAAAGGGGAAAGGTTAAAACTTTCATTGATTTTGAATTTTCCCAGCGCCCTGACGGTTGGCCAGCAATGACAAAGTTATATGGATTTAAAGTTGACCCTGCTTACCTTAAAACTGCTGCTCCGGGAGCCTCTTTAATAGCCTTAGCTAAGAGGCAGGTTGACGTAGCAATGGTTTTTGCCACTGATGCCTCCATTGCCAAATATGGCTGGGTAGTGCTCAAAGACGATAAGTTTTTCTTCCCACCCTATGACCTAACACCTGTTGTGAGAGCAGAAGTCCTGGAGAAATATCCTGAGGTTGGAGTTATTCTCAATGAACTGGTGTTAGCTGGTTTTCCTAATGGCTCAGGAGTACCCTACACTGATGAGAAATTAGCTAAGGCTCAAAGAAAATGGCAGGTACTTAATGCAGGAGTAGATCTGGAGAAAAAAGATGCCAGTAAAGTTGCCGAGGAACTTCTTGTGAGAGAAGGTTTAAAATAGGTTTTTAGGAAATACTGGATAGAGAAGCTAAACAAACTGGTTTAGCTTCTCTATTCGCCTTAAAACATATGTATGAGTTTAGTCTACCTACTAAGGTGGTTTTTGGTCAGGGAGCGATAGAGAAAATAGGGGAAGAAATCACTAAACTAAAAAAAGAGATACCCCTTCACTACCTTATTGTTACTATGGGAGAGAGGTGGGCAAAGGAGCTTGCAGGAAAGATAAAAAATGCACTTATGGAGGTTGGAGGGAAGAAAATAGAAATTTTTGATCAAATTGAGCCAAATCCCACGAGAGGTTGTATAAAGAAAGGGGTAGATTTTTCCAGGCGTTGCCAGAGCCAGGTTATTGTTGCGTTGGGAGGAGGGTCCTCTATGGATGCAGCTAAAGTTATAGCCAGAGAAGCCAAATTAGACCTGTTGGTTACTTTGCCCACCACTGCCGGTACAGGAGGAGAGAGAACGACCGGGGCAGTGAGGATCAATGAAAAAACCCGGGAAAAGGAAAGTATAATAGCCAAAGTCCCGGACTTAGCTTTGCTGGATCCTGATTTAACCCTAAGTATGTCTCCTTCTCTCACTCTCCTTACCGGCATAGATGCCTTTTCTCATGCTCTGGAGGCCTATATGTCTAAGGCAGCTAATTCTTTGACCGATGCTCTTGCCTTTAAAGCTTTAGAACTTGTAAAGCAACACATATTTATAGCCATAGAAGAAGGAAAAAATATAAAGGCAAGAGAGAAAATGTTAGAGGCAAGTTTATTAGCGGGTATAGCTATGTTACATGCCGGTTTAGGCCTGATCCATGCCATTGCCAATACTCTGGGAGGGCTATACCCCCATCTTCCCCATGGCTGGATTATTATTCCCCTTTTAAGGAAGGTAAGTGAATT
>QMQA01000041.1 GCA_003648845.1 Candidatus Aerophobota bacterium | reverse complement strand
CCACAGGATCATTTAACTCTGAATAGGCATTGGCCAGTTCCCAGCCAGCGATAAATAGTTCAAATCTTTCTACCAGGAAGGGGTCGTCTTTTTTTCTTTTTGCCAGAGGGGCTGTTTCATAAGGATAATCATACACTATTGTTGGTTGAATCAGGTGAGGCACCACTTTTTTGTCAAGAAGATGCTCAAGAATCTGGGATTTGGTTAGCTCATCCACATTAACACCACATTCTCTGGCAACTTTTCGCAACCTGGTATCATCTTCCAGATTAACTTCAATCCCTCCTATTCGGTGTAACGCATCCTTAAAGGTGATCTTTCTCCAGGAAGTGGAGAGATCTATCTTTTCCCCATTGTATTCAATTTTTAAATTCCCCCGCACTTTTCTGGCTATCTCACATATAATCTCTTGAGTTAGTTTCATTATATCAAGATAATTCGCATAGGCCTGGTAAACTTCAAGCATGGTAAATTCTGGATTGTGAAATCTATCAATCCCTTCGTTTCTAAAATTTCTGCTTAACTCATAAACCCTTTCTATGCCACCTACTACCAGTTTTTTAAGGTAAAGCTCTGGGGCAATTCTCAGATAAAAATTCCTCCTCAAAGCATTATGATAGGTTTGAAAAGGACGAGCGGTAGCACCACCAGGCACAGGTTGCATTATAGGCGTCTCAACCTCAATAAACCCTCGCTCATCTAAAAAATCTCTTATAATCTTAATTATCCTGCATCTGGTCATTAAGATTTCCCGTGCTTTAGGATTTACCAGTAGATCCAACCACCGTTTGCGATAGCGCAGCTCCACATCCTGAAGACCATGCCATTTCTCTGGTAAAGGATGCAAAGATTTTGCCAGAAGAGTAAAATCAGCTACCTCGAGTGTTAACTCGCCTGTGCGCGTTTTGAAAACTTCTCCTTTTACTCCGATAATATCTCCTATATCAATTTTAGAAAGGAGGTGATATTTATCTCCCAATTTATCTAATCTACCATAAAGTTGAATTTTACCTGTTCCTTCCATCAAATCTAAAAAGGTAGCTTTCCCATGAGTCCTTTGAGCAACCACTCTTCCAGCTAAACTCACCTGAGCTCCGGTTCTCTCGCCCTCCCTCAAATAAGAAAACTTCTCCCTTACCCTTTCAACCTGATCCTCAGGTGAAAAATTTTCCCAGTAAGGATTACCTTTTGATTTAATCCAGCTGAACAGTTTTTCTTTTCTTTCTCGAACAAGAACCTCTTCCGGTGAAGGCATCACACTCTCCTTGTCAACAAGACAAATTGTTTGCCCCTTATTCTACAAAAAGCTGTTAAGATGTCAAATGATAATGCTGATCAAATAAAGGGAAGTTAAGCTGGAGAGTTTGTTTTTGATCTCAATCTTTGCACAAATTCCATAAGATCCCGAACAACACAGACATTGGTCAGTGAGTACGAGTTGGTCCGGTCAAGATAAAAAGCTCTTATACCCACTCTCCGGGGAACAAGATAATCTGCTTCATAATTATCACCTATGTGGATGAGATTCTGGGGAGGGATTTTTAATCTCTTACACATATTTTCGTAGAAAGCAGCCTGTTTTTTAACCATTTTAAAATCAGAAACGGCAGAAAATATCCTCTTAAAATAGCGAAAAAGATTCTCTTTTTTGAGTTTAATATCAATAAAGCTACGCGGCATTGCCGATGCAATAACGAGGGTATATCTTTTATGCGCCTCATCCAGTGCACAAATAACCTCTTCATACACTTCAACCTTATCTGCGTACTTTTCCAGAACTTCTCTCTCTCTTATCTTAAACCCGAAATGTTTAAGCCAGTATTCAAGGATATACCATCTAAGATCATCCTCCCCTACCCTTTCATACTCTTTTGCCACGAGCTGTCTTGCTTTGCTCAGCTTGACACCATATTTTTCAGCATAAAGCTCAGGAATTTCCTTGAACCAGATCAGTTCATTATAATCTGGTTTAACTATGGTACCATCCAAATCAAAAGATATAACTTCTTTCTCCATTTTTATTTGGGCCTTTTATCTATCACTATTTTCCCGGACTCGGCACCAGATAAAGACCTTTTCTCCACTAACTTAACTCTCACCTGTATTCCCAAAGTCTGATATATACACTCTTCTATTTGCTTTTTTAACTGGTGTAATTTTTTCATTTCGTCAAAAAAGATATCCTCTGAAACCTCAACCATAATATCCACAATATCTTGCGTCCCCTCCCTGTCGATTATAAGACGGAAATGAGGCTCAGCACCTTCTATCTTGGCAAGAATATTGCCAATTTGAGCGGGAAAAAAACTAACCCCATTTACTATAATCATATTATCAGTGCGTCCGATTACAGGATGCATTCTAACCAGCACTCTTCCGCACTCACAGGGAGAGAAATCAAGAACAGTTAAGTCTCCCGTACGGTATCGGATAAGAGGAAAAGCCTCTTTGGCAATTGTTGTCACTACCAGTTCCCCCTTTTCACCGGGTGGCAAAATTTTGCCTGTTTGAGGATCTATTATTTCTGGAATAAACTGGTCCTCAAATATGTGAAGACCGCATTTTTTCTCACATTCAGTAGCAATTTTTGGACCAGGGATCTCTGGCGGTCCGTAGCTGTTAATCACTTTAATTTTAAGTTCTCCCTCGATCCTGCGTCTTATAGTTTCCGAAAAGGGTTCTCCCGTAAAAACGGTGCCTCTTAACTGAAGGTTAGCAAGACTTACTTTGTTTTCTTTTATAGCTGCAATTAATTTTAAAGCAAAACTGGGCTTAGATAAAAGAACAGTGGTTCTGTAATCACGCATAATTAAAAGTTGCCTTCTTGGATCTGTATCTGAACCCGGGATAACTGAAGCTCCAATTAACTCTGCTCCATAGTGAAATCCAAGTCCCTCCCCAAAAAGACCGTAATCAAGGCATATCTGAACAACATCATCTTTGCCTACCTTTGCAGCATGCAGGATACGAGCACTTATCTGAGTCCAGTGGTTAATATCATTTCTGGTGTAACCTATAACAACAGGCTCCCCCCCTGGACCACAGGTACAGTGGAGCCTTACCACTTCTCTTAAAGGAACGGCAAACATTCCATAGGGGTAATTTTCCATAAGTGTTTTTCTATCGGTAAAGGGAAGCTGAGGCAGCTTGGCGAGAGAATCTATATCCTCAGGAATTATCCCCATCCTGTCAAAAGTCTCTCGATAAAAAGCGACGCTACGATAAGCACGATTCAGGGTGGCCTGGAGTCTTTCCAGCTGAAGCTGTTCTATTTTTTCTCTGCTACTCCTTTCAACATCTGGATTCCATATCTTCATTGATTCTTACCTCTTATTTTAGGCAAGCTATCAGTTTTTCAGCTCTCAGGAGGTTTTGAAAAAGCTGATTACTGATGGCTGACCGCTTTTTAATTTTATTCCCAGACCTTTTTATATCCCTTGCCAAGATAGGCTCTTACTATCTCACGGTTCCCTAAGAGTTCTTCAGATGTGCCTTCAAATACTATTTTCCCTGTTTCAATTACATAACCTCTGTTGGCAAGCTGCAGTGCTATCCGAGCATTTTGTTCTACAAGAAAAATAGTAACACCTTCTTCTCGCAGTCTTAAGATAATACGAAAAATCTCCCGGGCTACCTTAGGAGCAAGACCCATAGAGGGCTCATCAAGAAGCAAGAATTTAGGTTTTGACATAAGAGCGCGAGCGATTGCCAGCATCTGCTGTTCTCCTCCAGATAAAGTACCGGCAATCTGTTTTCTTCTTTCTTTTAAGATAGGGAAAATCTGAAAAACTCTCTCAATATCAGCTTCAATTTGGTCTGTTTTTTTTCTCCCAAATCTTTGATAGGCCCCCAGAAGAAGATTATCCATTACGGAAAGGGGAGCAAATAGCTGTCTTCCTTCAGGAACCAGACTTATACCTTCTTTAACTATACGTTGAGGAGGAAAATTTGTAATATCTTTCCCGTCAAGGAGGATCCTGCCCTTCTTGGAGGAGATAAGTCCACTGATAGAGTTAAGTAAAGTGGACTTGCCTGCACCGTTTGCCCCGATCAAGCTCACAATTTCTCCCTCCTCTATATGCAGAGAAACACCTTTTAAAGCCTGCAAGTTCCCGTAGAAACTTCTAAGGTTTCTAATTCTTAACAAATTCTCACTCTCCTAAATAAGTAGCTATAACTTTCTCATCGTTCTGAATCTCACGGGGAGTACCTTCAGCTATTATCCTTCCAGAGTTGAGAACCACTATTTCCTGAGATACATCCATCACCAGATCCATATCATGCTCCACCAGAAGCACAGATATACCCCTCTCTTTTATCCTGCAGATAAGCTCTCCCATTCTTATCGTTTCCTTAGTGTTAAGTCCTGCAACAGGTTCATCCAGAAGAAGAAGTTCCGGATCTGTAGCTAAAGCTCTTGCTATCTCCACTAATCGTTGTTGGTGAAAGGTAAGAGAAGAGGGGAAAAGTGATTTTTTCTCACTAAGTCCTACAAATTCAAGCAACTGCATAGCCTTGGAATAAATTCTTTTTTCCTCTTTTCGATTCTTTCTGGTTTTGAAAATACAGGAAAAGAATCCAGATTCTGTCCAGGAATGGCAACCAACCATTACATTCTCAAGTATACTCATATTGTTGAAGACCTGTACGTTTTGAAATGTGCGGGAAATTCCTCTTGCTGTAATCTCATGGGGGGTCAGATTGTCAATTCGCTCCTCCTTAAACCATACGTATCCCTTGCTGGGGAAATATATTCCAGAGATTATATTAAAAATAGTGGTTTTACCTGCACCATTAGGACCAATTATTGCCTTAATATAATTAGATTTAATCGAAAAATCAATCCCCTGAAGAGCTACGATTCCTCCAAACTCTTTTCTTAACCCCCTTATTCTCAACAAAGGTTCCATCTATTTTCCTGCTGTCAAGGTTCTCTCTTCTAAGGCCCCGGTAGAGCTTATTTTCTCTTTCAGTATATTAAATATTCCTATAACAAGACCTTCGGGGAGAAAAATCATTATCCCGAGAAGTACAGACCCATATATCAGGATATCGTAATCCTCAAAAGCTCTCAAATATTCAGGAAGAATGGTTAAAATTGCCGTTCCAATAATTGCTCCCCAGATATTTGCCATCCCCCCTACAGCTACCATAGTAAGGAGGATAATAGAAAACATCACACTAAAGCTACCAGGAGATAAAAAGGTGACAAAGTGTGCATATAAACTACCGGCAAGTCCTGCCAGAGTTGCACTGAATACGAAAATTTTCAATTTGTAACTTGAAGTGTTAACCCCCATACATCTTGCCGCCACTTCACTATCACGTATAGAACGCAGGGCTCTGCCAATCCTGGAATGAACAAGATTAAGTGAGGCAAGAAAAACAAAAAGAACAATTCCCCAGACAAAATAATAATAGCTAAAATCCGATTCTAAAGAAAATCCTCCTATGGAGAATCTCGGGATTTCACCAAATCCAGAAGGGCCGCCAGTGCAGGCTATCCACTGATTAAAAATTATGTAGATAATTTCTCCAAAGGCAAGAGTCGCCATGGCAAGATAATGTCCCTTAAGCTTAAGAGCAGGAGCTCCTATAACAAAAGCTACTCCACCAGTTAAAAAAATAGCTGCAACCATACCCAGCCAGGGAGAGAGCCCAAAACGGGTAGAAAGAATCCCCGATGTATAAGCACCAAGTCCAAAAAAAGCAGCATGCCCCAGGGATATCTGACCGGTATAGCCTATCAAAAGACAAAGTCCTATTGTTATCAAACTGTATATTCCCAGAAAAACCAATACTCCAACATAATAAGGATTACCGATTAGATAAGGGAGTAGAAGAACTACTCCCGTTAACACCACCATAGCGTAGAGATTTTTTCTTCCCAATGAACCACCTTCTATTAAGCTACTTCTTGAATTTCTCTTCTTCAACCCTTCCCATAATCCCCTCTGGTCTTAAAAATAAAACAAAAAGTAGAACCAGAAGGGCAATAGCATCTTTGTATCCAGAAGAGATAAAACCTGCTCCCATAGATTCCATAAGTCCTATTATAAATCCAGCCACGACAGCCCCCACATTACTGCCCAGCCCCCCCAACACTGCTGAAGCAAACCCTTTTATGGCCAGCAGGGTTCCCCGATCATAATCCATAAGAGCCACAGGTGTAATTATAACACCTGCCACTGCTCCAATAGCAGCACTAAGAGCAAAAGAAAAAAGAACCATTAATTTTACATTGATACCTACAAGAGAGGCTGCTAATCTGTTAACTGCGCAGGCCCTCATAGCCTTCCCGGTTATGGTGAAGTTAAAGAAAATAGCCAGAGCTACCATACTCGCTCCCATTATACCCAGTATCCATATGGTTTGAGGAGTAAGAGCTGCTCCTCCAATAGATATAGGGTTGTTAGAAGAAAAAGGGGGCAGGGTATAGGTTTGTTTTCCCCAGATAAACATAGCTCCTCCCTTTAAAAGAATTGATGCAGCAACAGTAATGATAATAAGACTCATAATGGAGGGATTCCTTAAAGGATGAATAGCACCTCTTTCAAAAATGGCCCCTATTAAGGTAACTATTCCGACAGAGATAAAAAAACCCACCCCCATCGGGATCTTTAATCCGTTAGTGAGTGAGATCATTATCATCCCACCCAGCATAACAAACTCGCCCTGGGCCAGGTTTATAATTCCAGTGGCATTATAAATTATATTAAAGCCCAGGGCGACCATCCCATAAATAGCACCTACAGCTACCCCTGTAAATATATACTGAAGAAACTGACTGGCAGGACTCATACACTAATCTTAGCTTTCACCCAGAACTACAAATTTCCCCCTTTTTACAGTAAGCATCTCAAAAGCTTCTTTGGTCAGACCATTGTGATCCTGGGGAGAGAAATTGAATATTCCCCCTGTCCCTACAAATTCCTTAGTGTGCTCAATATTTGTTCTCATTGCTTCGGGACGAGGACCAGTCTCTTCCAGCGCATTTATGACCAACCACAGAGCATCCCAGGCGTGACCACCAAAGGTGCTCACATTTTCCTTAAATCTGGCCTCGTATTCCTTTTTGTAACGAGCCAGTACTTCTTTTTGTGGATGGTCATCGGGCAAGGTATCCACTGCCAAAAGTCTTCCTGCAGGAAAAATTATTCCCTCTGCTGCCTCTCCCGCAAGCTCTACATACATGATATTGCCAAATCCGTGACTCTGAAGAAGAGGTATTTTCATACCGAGCTGACGCATATTCTTGGGAACAATGGATTGCGCTGGAACTATTGACCAGTTAACAACGGCCTGAGCTGGTGTTGCTTTTATCCTGGTAAGCTGGGCGGTCATATCGGTGTCTTTTGGACCGTAAGTCTCATCTGCAACGATACTGATCCCATATTCGGGAGCAAGTTGCTTTAATTGCTTTCTCCCTTGGTCACCAAAACCAGTAGTTCCTGTAATTATGGCTATTCTGGATATACCTTTTTTATTCATATACTCATAAATTTTACGCACGGCGTCACTATCCTTCTGAGGAGTTTTAAATACCCATTTTTTTACCGGAGATACAATTGCCTCAGCTGCGGCACAGGAAATCAGCAACACTCCTTCTTTTTCCACAATAGGAATTATCGCCATTGTAGTTCCACTGCGAGAAGGCCCGACTATAGCAAGGACATTATCCCGATATATGAGTTTTTTCACCGCGTTTACAGTCTTAGTTTCATCTCCTGCAGTATCCTCAATGATAAGCTGGAGAGGATGACCGTTAATTCCTCCCCGGGCATTAATCATCTCCTCAATCATCCTGGCGGTATTTCTCTCCGGCTCACCCAAAAAGGAAGCTCCACCGGTAATGGCAAATATTGCTCCTACCTTGTATGGCTGCTTTGACGCAAAGACAGGGTAAGAGCATGTTAATCCCAGGACAAAGATTGTCAAACAAAGAAAAAGCCCCACTCCTTTTAGCCTGCTTTTCTTGCTCTTCGTCATCTTTCTTCTCCTCCTCATCTTTTCTTTTTATAAAGCAAATCGTATTCTAACACATTACTGTTAGCTGTCAATAAGACCTTAATGGTTCTCCAGTTTCCCGAAAAAATCTTAGTCTTTCCACAAATTACT
>QMQA01000040.1 GCA_003648845.1 Candidatus Aerophobota bacterium | reverse complement strand
GTATACTTAAAGAGTATTTTTCTCCTCTCGGTCTTATTCACGTACTGGAGAGTCCGGCTATAAGATATGCTCCTGGACTGAGCTTTAACTTTCAAGGAAAAACTCCACCTCAACTTGCACTTTTCACAGATGCTGATTCTATGTCAGCGATAAATCATTTTGAAGGGGACATCTCCACCATAAATTACCTGGATTATCTCACTTCCTCACTTCCCTATCATCTTATCGCCAACCCAAAAGTACTTGTTATTGGAGCAGGTGGTGGCTCAGAGGTATTGAACGCTCTTTATCACGGAGCAACAAAGATCGAGGCAGTAGAAGTAAATCCCCAGATTATTAAAATTATTGATAAAGATTTTGCGGAGTTTGCCGGAAAAATTTTTTCTCTCCCTCAGGTAAAACCCGTTGTGGCAGAAGGAAGAGGGTATGTGGAGGCAACAGACCAAAAATACGACCTTATTCAGATATCTCTTCTTGATTCCTTTGCCGCATCTTCTGCTGGAGTATATGCCTTATCCGAAAGTTACCTTTATACCGTGGAGGCTATGGTTAAATTTTTAGAACATCTTAATTCTGAGGGTTTTTTGTGCATTACTCGCTGGATTAAAATACCCCCCAGGGACGGGATAAGAATTCTCTCGACTTCGGTGGAGGCACTGGAAAGGATGGGTATAAAAAACCCCTCCCGGCATATCCTCATGATAAGAAGCTGGTCGACTTCCACCATTCTTGTAGGAAAATCACCACTTTCTCCTTTTAAGGTAAACAGGGCTTTAAAATTTGCCCGTCAAAGGTCCTTTGATGTCTGCTGGTATCCAGGAATTAAGCCAGATGAGGTCAACAAATTTAATATTTTACCTCAGCCTTATTTTTACCAGGCAGCAAGCCAGATTTTCTCTGCCAATCGTCAAAAATTCTACCAGAACTACCTTTTTGATATAACTCCCACGACTGATAATTCTCCTTACTTTTTCCACTTTTTCAAGTGGAAGTCCCTGCCTTACCTTTTGCAAAAACTGGGAAAGGAGTGGATTCCTTTTCTGGAGTGGGGATATATTATCCTCATCGCCACCCTTATACAGGCTGGTATAGCAGGTGCAGTCCTTGTAATTTTTCCTCTTTTTTTCCTTGCCTCAACCTCATCCCCTGGAAGATTTTTCTCAACCTACCCTCGAAGGGTACTTTTATATTTTCTTTGTCTTGGAATCGGTTATATGTTTCTGGAAATATCCTTTATCCAGCGGTTTATTTTATTTTTGCACTATCCAATCTACACAGTGGCAGTAGTAATAACCGGATTTTTAATTTTTTCAGGGCTGGGAAGTTATTTTTCCCCTCATTTCACCTCCTGGAAAAAACAAACAGTGGTTTTTGCCGGGATAGTATCTTTTACCTTTATATATCTTCTCTGGCTAAGGAAACTCTTTCTCCAGATGGTGGGCCTGCCTGACCTGATAAAAATAATCATCTCCTTAGGACTAATAGCACCTGTTGCCTTCTTTATGGGAATGCCTTTTCCTCTTGGACTTGGGAGGCTCACCAGGAAAAAATCAGACCTTGTACCCTGGGCCTGGGGAATAAATGGATGTGCATCTGTTATAAGCAGTGTTCTTGCTACAGTTATTGCCGTATCCTGGGGATTTACCGTGGTTGGACTGCTTGCCATACTTCTTTACACTCTTGCCTGTCTAAGCTATCCCTCTTAGTCTCTACCACTCACAGTTATACTAATACAGCTGTAGTCTGACCTCCGGAAGGAAAACTTTCCCTGAGCGCAAACTCGCCAGCGAGAGCGGTCAAGAAGTAAAGGAAAAGCCTGATTTTTTGACTTTCTATTCAAAATGCTATATATTTTTAGTTACCCGGAGGTAAAATATGAAAATTCCATTACTTGACCTCAAAGAGCAGTATAAATTGATCCAGGACGAGATAAAAAGCGCTGTAGAAAAAGTGTTAAAAAGTGGCAACTACATCCTGGGACCCAATGTAGAGGCACTGGAAAAAGAAATATCTACTTATTGTGGCACATCCTGCGCAGTAGGAGTTGCATCAGGTACCGATGCCTTGCGCCTTTCCCTGCTTGCTCTTGGAATTGGAAAAGGCGATGAGGTGATAACCACACCCTTTACCTTTATATCCACAGCTACAGTGATAAGCCAGACAGGAGCAACCCCGGTTTTTGTAGATATCGAGGAGAACACCTTCAACATAGACGTGGATAAGATTGAGGAGGCTATAACCCCAAAGACCAGGGCTGTTATTCCTGTTCATATTTTTGGTCATAGTGTAAACATGGGGAAGTTATTAAAAATAGCTAAGAAATATAACCTGTTTGTAATAGAGGATGCTGCACAGTCCTTTGGTGGGGAGTGCAATATAGCTGTGGACAGACCCCGGGCTCAATGGAGAAAAGTCGGGTCAATGGGAGATGCAGGATGCTTCAGTTTCTTTCCCACAAAGAATCTGGGAGGATTTGGGGATGGAGGAATGGTGGTAACCAATTCCAGGGAAATTGCTGAAAAAATAAGACTTCTTAGAGTTCATGGAGGAGACTCCGGGACCTACTCTTACCATATGCTGGGATATAACTCCAGATTGGATGAGCTACAAGCCACCATCCTTAGAGTTAAACTTAAGTATGTTGATAAGTGGATAAAAATGCGGGAAGAAAAGGCTCTTTTATACAACAAGCTCTTATCAGGTACCCCCGTTAAAACTCCTCATTGTGAGCCTTATACCCGACACACCTTCTGTGTCTACACCATAAAAGCCCCCTGCAGGGATAAACTTAGAGAATACCTTAAAAAGTCTGGAATAAGCACAAAGGTGTACTATCCCATTCCTGTTCATCTTCAGGGAGTATACAAAAAGCTGGGTTATAATGAGCTTCACTTTCCTTCTGCCAGGAAGGCATCTCAGCAGGTACTCTCACTTCCTATATATCCGGAACTGGAAGAGGAAAAAATCTTTTACATAGCAGAAAAAATTGCCAGATTTTTTGAAAAATAATGCTAAAGCAGGTTTCTACATCAGAGTTTTTAAAAGAAGGGGCAAAAAAATTTGGCATTTCTCTTTCTCCAGAACAAATAGAAAAATTCCTCTTATACCTTGAAGAGTTAAAAAGCTGGAACAAAAAAATTAATCTGACAGCACTGAGAAAGGATGAAGAAATAGTAATAAAACATTTTCTGGATTCCCTCTCCTGCTATCTGCTGATGGAAAAAACTCCTGAAAGGCTGGTAGATATTGGACCGGGAGCAGGTTTTCCTTCTTTACCCCTGAAAATACTTCTACCGCAGATAAAATGCACTTTAATTGAAGCCAGAGAAAAGAAAATCGTTTTTTTGCAGCATTTAATAAAAAAACTTAACTTGCATAATGTAACACTGATTAAAGCAAGGGCAGAAGAGGCAGCAAAAGGAGAAAAAAGAGAAAGTTTTGATATGGCTGTAGGAAGAGCAGTAGCCAGGTTAAACATTCTTCTGGAATATGCTCTACCTTACCTCAAAATAGGAGGATATTTAATTGCCCAGAAAGGGAATATCGGGGAAATAGAAAAAGCACAAAATGCCTTATCAATACTTGGTGGTAGAATAGTAGAGGTAAAAAATATAAAACTCCCTTTTTTAGACCAGTCTCGGAGTTTAATCCTGATTCAGAAGATCAGAACTACTCCTTCGAGATACCCGCGCCGACCGGGTATCCCTCAAAAAAGACCTCTTTAATTGTAAAATTATGAAAGGTAACAGCACCCTCTCCGGAAAAAATTTTGGTATACTTTATGTTGTAGGAACTCCCATAGGAAATCTGGAAGATGTAAGTTTCAGAGCCCTGCGTATTTTAAAAGAAGTAGACCTGATAGCTGCTGAAGACACACGCCATACCCGCAAATTGTTATCTCACTATAACATTCACACCAGCCTGACCAGTTTTTATGAGCACAATGAAGTTAAAAAGACAGACTACCTTATAAAAAAAATTAAAGAAGGGGCAAATGTTGCTCTGGTTAGCAAGGCAGGAATACCCGGCATATCTGATCCGGGCTGTTACCTTATTAAAAGGGCAGTGGAAAACCAGATAAAAATAGTTCCCATTCCTGGTCCCTGTGCTCTTGTACTTGCACTGGTTGTATCAGGTCTTCCTACGAAAAGGTTTGTTTTCGAAGGATTCCTGGGTAGAACCAGAAAAGAACGCATAAATAAATTAAACGAGCTGTCCTGCGAGAAAAGGACCATAATTATCTATGAGGCTCCTCACAGGATTCAAAAGATCCTCCCGGAGATCAAACAGATTCTTGGAGATCGTCAGATAGCTGTGACAAGAGAGTTAACCAAAAAATTTGAAGAGGTAATCCGGGGCAGGGTAAGCGAGGTGGAAAAAGTATTTGCCCGGAAAAAACCCCGCGGTGAATTTACCCTGATAATTGAAGGTGCAGGTTAGTTTTCTATAATTAAAGCAGAGAAAATTGAGGTAAAAAAATGGGGATAAAAGAGAACGTAATATCTTTACTAAAGGAAATTCCTGAAGGTGTCATTTTGGTTGCTGCAGCAAAAAACAGAACCCCTCAAGAAGTTCAGGAAGCAGTTGATGCAGGTATTAAAGTAATTGGTGAAAATTACGTCCAGGAGGCTGAAAAAGTCTTCTCAGTTGTAGGTAAAAAAGTCAAGTGGCACTTTATAGGACACCTGCAGAAAAATAAAGTAAAAAAGGCGATAAAGATATTTGATTTAATTGAAACTGTTGATTCTGTTGAACTTGCAAGGGAAATAGATAAAAGATGTGCCCAGATGGGAAAATTTATGCCTGTTCTGTGTGAGGTAAATATAGCAAGAGAAAAAACCAAGTCAGGGGTTTATCCGGAAGAGGTTGAAGAGCTTATAAGGGAAATATCATCTCTGGAGCATCTAAAGGTTATGGGGCTCATGACTATGGGGCCTTTTTTTGAAAACCCGGAGAAGCTAAGACCTTATTTTAGAGAAACAAAACAGATTTTCCAGGAAATAAAGAGAAAATCAATTCCAAATGTAGAAATGAGGTATCTTTCCATGGGAATGAGCACCTCTTACAAAATTGCTATTGAAGAAGGGGCAAATATTGTCCGCATAGGAACAAAGATCTTTGGGCCACGTGATTAATATGGTATCTGGTTCACGAAAAAGATCTTTAAAAATTTTATCTTTGTCCTGAAGCCTTCGGGAAACCGGAAAGTAAAAACTTGACACCGGGATAAGATAATATAGGATAAAACCGGCGAGATAAAAATGAGGGTATTTATTGCAGTGGAGCTCCCGGAGGCGGTAAAAAAAGAAATTGCCCGAATTCAAAATAAAATAATGAACACCCCGGGCAGGATAAGATGGGTTAAGCCTTCCTCTTTGCATATTACCCTTAAATTTCTGGGAGAGATAGAGAAAGAAAAACTAAACAGAGTGTTTGAGGTCACTCAAAAGATAGCAGATAAGTTTAAGCCCTTTTTCTTTGAAATTAAAGGAGTAGGAATTTTTCCCGAGACTGGAAGTCCTCGCATAATCTGGATAGGAATTGAAAAAGGGCACCTTGAACTTGGTCGGATGGCAAAAGAGCTGGAAGATAGACTTTTTGAGCAAGGTTTTCCCAGGGAAAGAAAAAAATGGACACCTCATATTACCCTTGGCAGAGTTAAAAGGTTAAATAATCAAGAAATTATAAGAAAATTAATTAATCAGGAAAAACAAACAACAGGGGGATGGGTGAAAGCAGAAACTATCTCTTTAATGCAAAGCCATCTTACCCCGCAAGGAGCGATATATACACCCCTGGAGCGTTTTCCTTTAAAAGGAGAATAAAATGGAAAAGGAAAAATTAAAAGCATTAGAGATTGCCAGGCGCCAGATAGAACATCAATTCGGTAAAGGAGCCATAATGCGCCTGGGAGAAAGAGCAGCCCGCATGGATGTGGAGGTAATCCCCACCGGGAGTCTTGCTCTTGATGCTGCACTGGGAATAGGAGGTCTTCCCAGAGGGAGAGTAGTAGAAATTTTTGGCCCTGAAGGCTCAGGTAAAACTACCCTTGCTTTACATGTAGCTGCCGAAGCTCAAAAAAAGGGAGGAATAGTAGCATTTATTGATGCTGAGCATGCCCTTGACCCGGCATATGCTGAAAAATTGGGAGTAGACACTGAAAGTATATTCATCTCCCAACCTGACTCAGGTGAGGATGCTTTAGAAATAGCCGAAGTTCTGGTCCGTAGCAATGCCGTAGACCTAATTATTATTGATTCAGTAGCTGCACTTGTTCCCCGAGCAGAGCTGGAAGGAGAAATGGGAGATGCCC
Organism: Candidatus Aerophobota bacterium; assembly: GCA_003648845.1. The sequence goes on along the minus strand of QMQA01000040.1, from coordinate 1,923 downwards.
ATATAGGACTCCAGGCAAGATTGATGTCCCAGGCTCTGCGAAAGCTCACAGCTTCAATCAGCCGTTCCAAAACCTGTACTATTTTCATTAATCAATTAAGGATGAAAATTGGTATATTATTTGGCAACCCGGAAACTACTCCTGGAGGAAGGGCTCTTAAGTTTTACTCGTCGGTTAGAATAGATATTAGAAAAAAATCTTCCATTACCAGAGGGGATGAGCAGGTGGGAAATCGTGTTAAGGTGACTGTGGTTAAAAACAAATTAGCCCCACCTTTTAGAAAGGCTGAGTTTGACATTATCTTTGGAGAGGGGATTTCCCGTGAAGGGTCTATTCTGGACTTAGGTACAGATACCGGAATAATCATAAAGTCCGGGGCATGGTATTCCTATGGAGATGTTCAACTCGGGCAGGGAAAAGAAAAGGCTCGCGAGTTTTTGAAAGATCCAAATAATAGATCTTTACGGGAGGAAATTGAGCAAAAAATAAGAGAAAAACTGGGTTTTGTTAAAGAGAGGCCCGAGGAGAAAGACGTAAAGTAAAGTCTAACTTTTTAAAATAACAAAGATTGGGGGAGAGAAGGCAGGAAAACGATTAAAGGATGGATAGATGAGATTTGCTGTTGGGGTAGTTTTTTTCCTTATCACTTTAGTGACCCAGGTATCTCAGGCTGGGGAGCTATCTATAGATAAAGTAAAAATAACCTCGGAGCCTGCCCATACCAGGATATTCATCCCTGTACCAGAAGGTACCGGATATGTGGCAAAAGATATAGATGCTCCTCCAAGACTTGTGTTGAATCTTTTTCCGGTCAGAATAAACTTTACCTGCAAGGAGATCCGGGTTGAGGATAGATTCATCCAGAAAATCTGTCTCTTAAAAGATTCTGAAAATGTGGTTAAAGCTGCAGTAGATTTAAATACTTCTGAATATATTTTTGACATCTCCTCTCAGAGCCAGCCCAGTGCTGTAATCATTCAAATAAGACCACCCGGAAAAGACATCATCCCGGCTCTTTTAGGACTGGAAAGCATAGAAACTGAAGAAAATCCTCCATCTTTTGGTCCCTGGCAAAAGATACCGAAGAAAAAAGTGGGAAACTACAGGATCGTTATTGATCCTGGCCATGGAGGAAAAGACCCAGGGGCAATTGGTCCTTCTGGAACAAGAGAAAAAGACATAACTCTGGCAATAGCCCGTAAGGTAGCAGAGCTTTTAAACCAGAACTCAGAATTTCAGGTTTATCTTACCCGGGAAGGTGACGAGTTTATTCCACTTGACAGAAGAACAGAAATAGCAAATCTTTTAGGGGGAGATCTCTTTGTCAGTATCCATACCAATGCTACCTGGAGTTCCCGGGCAAAGGGAATAGAAACATTTTACAACTCTCGTTATCCCTATGGAGAAGGTGCCAAAGAAGTAGCAATGCGTGAAAATGCAGTTTTTGGCTCAGGTGACCTTCCCTCTACTGTAAAAAACATCATATGGGACCTGATTCAAAATCAATACCGTCAGGAAAGCAAAGAACTTGCTCGCATTGTTCAGGAGAAAATAGTCCGGGCATCTAACACCTCAAACAGAGGAGTTAAATCTGCCCCTTTCTATGTCCTGCGAGGAGCCAACATGCCAGCCATTTTAGTAGAGGTTGGTTTTATTTCCAATCCCTGGGAAGAACGCAAATTGAAAAATGCAAAGTTTCAGGAGCTCATTGCCCGGGGAATTTACCAGGGAATTGTCACATATATTAATTCTCTGGACAAGAAAAAAACAGAAAACCCATGAGAAAAAAACTTCTCATTTTTATTGTTCTTATGGTAGGCGCCTTCATTGCTGGAATAGTATTTGCTCCCTTGTTACAGGAGAAAACTTACCACCTTAAAGAATGGATAAAAAGACCCGTCTCTCTACCACCTGTAAGTAAAG
>QMQA01000039.1 GCA_003648845.1 Candidatus Aerophobota bacterium | reverse complement strand
ACAGCATGATGGATGGACTTGTTGCCATTGATTCTGAAGGAAAAATAACAATTCTTAACAGAGCAGCTGAACGCATCACCGGCTACCGGGCAAAAAAAATCCTGGGTTTATCCTATGAAGTTGCCTTCGGGAAGGAAAATGAAGATTTTGTTTCCATCTTGAGAAAAACCTTTCGGGAAAAAAGACCAATGGTAGGGGAAAAACCCTTTTTCTCTCAAAATAAAAGCATTTTTTTAGAAGTCATCACCAATCCCATAGCAGGGCCAGAAAATAAAATGGAAGGAGTGGTGGTGGTATTCAGAGACATTTCAATGTTAAAACATCTCAAAGAAGAGATTCGTCGCAAAGAAAAACTCGCAATACTGGGAGAAATGGCAGCAAGTATTGCCCATGAGATAAGAAACCCCCTCTCCGGAATAGAAGGATTTGCTCTTTTGTTAAAGGAAAGTTTAAAGGAAGATGAGGAGAGAAAGAACTGGATTGACAATATTGTAAAAGGAGCAAGGAGTTTGAATAACCTTGTCACCAGTCTTTTAAACTTTTCCCGATGCCCGAGAGTCAACCTCCAGTATGTAGTCATAGATAAACTTATAGAATCGATCCTTTCCTTTATCCAGCAAAAGATTCAAAAAGAAAAGCGTAACATCCACATCGTTAAAGAATTTCCTCCCCAGCCTGTTGAGATGATAGCTGACCCGGACATGCTTAAACAGGCGTTTCTGAATTTAGCAATCAACGCTATTGAAGCTATGCCCGGGGGAGGTAAGCTCAGAATTTCTATTAAGAAAAAAAACTATCCCGAATATGAACCTCACCAGTTTGTAAGGGAGATAGATGGAGATTATACTCTCACCACTTCCTGCGGAGAGGTTTGTGTGGAGTTTTCTGATACAGGATGTGGAATTTCTCCTGAGGAGAAAAAAAAGATATTCCGTCCTTTTTACACTACCAAATCAAAAGGCTGTGGATTGGGACTGGCTATTGTCCAGCAGATAATCCACAGTCACTGGGGAGATATAAAGGTGAAAAGTAAACCGGGCCAAGGAACCACTTTTGTCCTGATCCTGCCCTTAATAAATGACCTGAGGGAAATAAAAAATGGCTGTAGAGAATATTCTCATAGCAGATGATGAACCCCTGGTGCAGGACCTTTTAAGCGAAGTTTTAAAAAAGGAAGGGTATGAGGTAACTTTAGCCAGTGATGGCTACTCAGCACTAAAAAAGATACAGCAAAACTATTTTGATGTTCTCATCACTGATGTGAGGATGCCAAAGATAGACGGAATTACCCTCTTAAAAAAAGTGAAAGAGCTTTCCCCTTCCACCTCAGTGATAGTAATCACCGCTTATGGATGTATAGAAGATGCAGTGGAGGCTATGAAGGGAGGAGCCTGTGACTATATCACCAAACCTGTTATTCCCGAACAAATTAAGATTGCTATCCAAAAAATCTCACAGTATCAGGAAATACTCAGGGAGAATCGCTACCTTAGATCAGAAATTGAAAATCTTTACACAGAAAGCAGATTGATAGGAGAAAGTCCCCTTATGAAAAAAGTTTACAGGATGATTGCCAAAGCAGCCCCCACCAAAAGCACTGTTTTAATCTACGGAGAAACAGGCACCGGGAAAGAGCTTGTGGCAAGAGCAATTCACTACACAAGCCCCCGTAAAAAAAGACCTTTTGTAAAAGTCAACTGTGCCGCAGTTCCTGAAGAACTTCTGGAAAGTGAGCTCTTTGGATATGAAAAAGGAGCCTTTACCGGAGCTACGGAAAAAAAAGAGGGAAGGTTTGAACTTGCCCATACCGGTACACTTTTGCTGGATGAGATCAGTGAAACATCTCAAAGATTTCAGACAAAGCTTCTCAGGGTCCTGCAGGAAGAAGAATTTGAGAGAGTAGGAGGAACAAAAACCATTAAAGTGGATGTCAGAATAATTGCCACTACCAATGTAAATCCAGCAGAAGCTGTGAAAAAAGGAAAGATGAGAGAAGACCTTTATTATCGCTTAAATGTTATTCCCATTTCTCTACCACCTCTGAGAGAAAGAAAAGAAGATATCCCTCTTCTGGTAAAATACTTCTTGAAAAAATATAACCGTCAAAACGGAAGGAAAATCAAAGGAGTTACTCCAGAATGTTTTGAGGTAATGAATCAGTACACATGGCCTGGAAATGTGAGAGAACTGGAAAATGCCATACAAAGAGCTGTGGTGATAAGTGAGGAAGAATATCTAAGACCTGAGGATTTATTTCTAAAAGTGAGCTCTGAACCCGAACCCTCTCTCCTCCTTGATAACATTACTCTGGAGGAGATGGAAAGAAAGCTCATCCAGCACACTTTACAGAAAGTAAATGGCAATCGAACAAAAGCAGCAAAAATCCTGGGGGTAAGTGTGAGAACCATACGGAACAAGATAAAAAAATACCACCTTGTATGGGAAAATTTTTCCTGCGCAGGAGAAATTTAATAAACACAAGATGAAGATAAAACTTAAAAGAGAAAGCAGGATGTACCAGAGTTGTCTAAAAAATTATTCAGGAAAATAAAAAAATGGCAAAACCTTTGCATTTCCCGGTAAAAAGGAGAAAAAAATGAGCTGGGTAGACGATGATTCAACCTATATTCTCTTAAAAAAAATGCTCGATGTATGTGTTCTTCGCCATAAAGTTATCGCCAGCAATATTGCCAATGTAGATACTCCGGGATTTAAAAGCTCCCGAGTTATATTTGAGGAAAAACTCAAGTCTTTTTTGAAAAAAGGTCTCAACAAAGAAAGTCTTGAACAGGTAACTCCGGAAATTCATACAGACCAGACAAACAGTTTACGGGAAGACCTTAACAACGTGGATATAGAAAAAGAGATGGTAAGACTTTCCATGAACAGTCTGAGATACAGCATTTACGTTCAGCTTTTAAGTAAAAAACTGGAGAAAATTAAAGCAGCTATTAAGGGCAGATAATATTTAAAGGGAGGAAAAGATGGACTCCTGCTCTCTTTTTTCTGCCATGCAGGTAAGTGCCTCAGGGATGAGTGCGGAGAGAATCCGCTTAAATGTCATCGCCAGTAACATTGCCAATGCCCGCGTTACAAGAACCGCTCAGGGTGGACCTTACCGGAGAAAAGAGGTTGTCTTTGCCACACTTTTAGATAAGAGAATTGGAGAGAAAGTACAGGTGGTGGGAATTTTACCCGATCCTTCTCCATTTAAAATGATTTATAACCCTTCTCATCCGGATGCTAATGCTGAAGGTTTTGTGGCCATGCCCAATGTGGATATAGCTATAGAGATGATTGACATGATTTCTTCTACCCGGGCTTATGAGGCTAACCTTACTGCTTTTAAATCCGCTCAGAACATGGCTCGTAAAGCTCTGGAGATCGGGAGAAGATAATGCTGGAAGAAAAACCTGTTCAGCCACTTCTTCCCTCATCAGGAAGGGGAATGCCGGTAAAAATTGAAAAAGGCGCAGGTTCCAGGCAGCAAAAGACCTCTTTTAAGAAAATTCTGAGCGGTCTCATTGATAAGGTCAGCGAGTTGGAGAAAAACGCTGATGAGTCTATCCAGAAGCTAATTACCGGGGAGATTGATAGTATTCACCAGGTAATGATAGCTGCCGAAGAGGCCAATCTTGCCTTTCATCTTATGATGGAGATAAGGAATAAACTGGTAGAGGCCTATAAGGAGATCATGCGTATGCAGATTTAAACAAAGGCTTCCAGGATAAAAGATGGACTTTATAAAACAACTTTTCCAGCAGATTACCTCAATCTGGAAAAAACTGGAGACAAAACAGAAATTAGCTTTTATTCTCAGTTCAGGGGCATTTTTAATTGCACTTTGCATCTTTGTCAGCTGGGCAACCCGGCCGGAATACTCATTGCTCTACTCAGACCTTTCTCTTGACGAGGCTGGAGAGATAACCAGAAGATTGAAAGAACTTAAAGTTCCCTATCAACTCAAAGATGGAGGAAAGGCAATTTTCGTCCCGGCTTCACAGGTTTACGAGACCCGTATCAACCTGGCTATGGAGGGAATCCCGGGAGGAGGAAGGGGTGGATTTGAAATATTCGATAACACAAGCCTTATCGGAATGACCAGCTTTATGGAGCGGATAAACTACCAGAGGGCTCTACAGGTGGAACTTGCCCGGAGTATTGAGAGTCTGGATGAGATAATAAAAGCAAGAGTTCACCTTGTGCTACCCGAGAGGTCTCCTTTTATAGGCGAGGAGACCCGGCCCAGAGCTTCAGTAGTTCTCAAATTAAGACCGGGGACAAAGCTCAGAAAGGAACAGATAATGGGAATTGCCAAGCTAACTGCCGGGAGTGTGGAAGATTTAGAGATTCAAGATGTAACTATTGTGGACCAAAGAGGATGGATACTTTTTGGAGGTGAGGAGACCAGCTCTCCTTTTTATCTTACCAACAGCCAGATAGAATTAAAAAGGGAGATAGAGGAGTATCTTACCAGCAAGGTCCAAACTCTCCTTCTTTCTGTCCTTGGACCTTCTAAAGCTGTGGTCAGGGTTGATACCAAGCTCAATTTTGACCAGATAACCAGAACGGAAGAGTATTACGACCCCGAAGGAAAGGTGGTTAAAAGTGAGATTCGGAAGGAAGAGAGCTCGGAAGGAACTGAGACAACGGTAGGGGGAGCTCCAGGAGTAACAACCAATCTTGGGAAGGGAAATCTACTTACTCTGGGAAAACCAGGAAAGGAAACCAGAGAAGAAAGCAGTGTTGAATATGCGGTTAACAAAAAAATAGAACAAATAGTGAAAGGGGTGGGGAATATAGAGAGAGTTTCGGTAGCGGTCGCTGTTGATGGCACTTATCGAACCGGTCCCGATGGAGCAAAGGAGTATGTTCCCCGTTCCAAGGAGGAGATAGAGAAACTCACATCTATAGTTAAACAGGCTGTAGGTTATGATGAGTCCCGGGGGGATAAAGTCACTGTAACCAATGTTCCCTTTGATACCTCAGCCCGGGAGGAGGAAGAGTTGCAGTATCAAAGGTCGTCACGATGGGAGCTAATAAGATATATGAGCCGGTACATAATTATTGCCATAGTTATTCTTATCCTCTTTTTATCCCTGCGAGGAGTTATTAAACTCCTTACCTCATAGCTAAAAGGTGAAATACCTTCTGTAGCCGGTGAACAAAAAAAGACCCCGGTTTATGAAGATGAGGGATGGCTGAGGGAACGTATCTTTCAGTTAGCTGAGCGAGAGCCTCAAAAGGTAACACAGATAATTAAACTGTGGATTACCAACCATGGAAGAGTATAAAAATAATAAAAACTTAAGCGGCAGGGAAAAAGCAGCTCTGTTACTCATAAGTTTGGGTAAGGAGAGAGCTGCAAAAATATTGCAGGAGCTGGATAGAAAGGAGGCGGAAATTCTAACGGAAGAGATAGCCAGATGGGAGAAGGTTCCTCCTGAGCTTGTGAAGAAAGTCTGGAAAGAATTTTATCAGTTAAGTTTAACCTCCAGCTACTTAGCTCAGGGAGGAAAGGATTATGCGCGGGAGATACTCGGTCGAGCTCTCGGTAATAACAGAGCCATGAATGTTGTAGAGAATCTGGGGAAAGATTCGGATAAAGAAGCAGGGGAGCTGTTCTTTGATTTTCTGGAAAGAGTTGACCTTCAGCATCTACTTAATTTTGTTAAGTCTGAACATCCTCAGACTATCGCTCTTATTCTTTCCTATCTAAAACCAGAAAGGGCTTCTTTTATTCTTTCTTCTCTTCCTCAACAGCTTCAGATGGATGTAACTATGAGGATTATTAATATTGGAGAGATATCTCCAGAAGTGCTCCGGGAAATAGATAGAACTTTAAGAAGGGAGTTTTCCTCAATCTCTACTCAGGAAAAACTCCAGGTAGTTGGGGGAACCAGAGCTGTTGCTGAAATTCTTAATTTAATGGATCGATCTGCCCAGGAGAATATTCTAAAAACCCTGGAAAAAAAGAATGCAGAACTTGCCCAGGAAGTGAAACAGATGATGTTCGTATTTGAGGACATTATTTCTATTGATGATCGGTCCATTCAGAGAGCCTTAAGAGAGATAGATACAAGGGACCTGACCTTAGCTTTAAAAGGGGCAAGCAAACAGCTAAGGGAAAAATTCTTTAAAAATATGTCTTCCAGGGCTGCAGAGACTATTAAGGAAGAAATGGAACTTATGGGACCTGTCAGGATAAAAGAGGTAGAAGAAACTCAGCAGAAAATCGCCAACATATTTAGAGAATTAGGAGAGAGGGGAGAGATAATAATTGGAACTGGCAAAGAGGAGGAGGTAATTGTTTAAATTGAAATTAAATCTGCCTTTGAAAAATGTTCACAGAATAAACAAAGAGCCAGAGTTAAGAAAAATCAACTCCGATAATGACTCTCAGATAAAAGAAAATAACTTTCAACAAAGTGAACTCGAAAGAATTAAAAAGATTTTTTACAGAAAGGGGTTTGAAAAAGGGAAAAAAGAAGCAGAAGCTTCCATTCTAACTTTAGAAGAGGCACTTAAAAGAGCAGCTGAGGAGCTGATAATAGAAAAACAAAACTTTCTTAAAAAAAGTGAGAGGCAACTGGTGGAGATAGCCTTAGCTATAGCCAGGAAGATTATCAGAAAAGAGGTAACCATTGACCCGGGGATTGTAAAAAAAATTGTAAAGGAAGCTCTTGGGAAAGTTGTGGATTATAACTACAAAAAAATAGTGGTGAGAGTTAATCCCCGGGATTGGGGGAAGATTATGCAGATTAAGCAGGAACTTATCTCCTGCAGTAAAGCCGGGACTGACATAAAAATAGAAAAAGATGAGAGTATTCAACCAGGAGGATGTATGGTTGAGACAGAAAACCAGCTGGTGAATGCAAGCATCGAACATCAACTTGAGAGAATAGGCAAAGCTATACTGGGAGAGGAGGAATGAGCTTACTTCCTGCGTATCTTCAAATTATAGAAAAAGTAGACCCAATAACCTCTCAAGGAAAGGTGGTTAAGATGGTGGGTTCGGTGATTGAGTCTGAAGGGCCATCCGCTTCTCTGGGTGATATCTGCTTTATTTATCCGACCGAAAATAGATACGTCAGAGCAGAGGTGGTGGGATTCAGGGAAAAAAGACTTCTTTTAATGCCTGTTGAGGAAGCTCAGGGGATAAGTGTGGGGAATGTGGTAAAGGCAAGCGGTCATCCTTTAAGCATTAAAGTAGGAGGAGAAATCCTCGGTCGGGTGATAAATGGTGTAGGAGAACCTCTTGACGGAAAAGGTGCTATTAGAGGAGAAGAAAGATCCATTTATCACCCGCCTCCTTCACCCTTGGAGAGAAGGGAGATTACAGAACCTCTGGGAACGGGAATAAGAGCCATAGATGGACTTATCACCCTTGGCAAGGGTCAGAGAATGGGGATATTTGCCGGAAGTGGGGTAGGTAAAAGCATTCTTCTGGGAAGAATTGCCCGTTTCTCTCAAGCCGATGTTAACGTAATTGCCCTTATAGGCGAGAGAGGAAGAGAGGTTCAGGATTTCTTAAAGAAGATTCTGGGAGAGGAAGGATTGAAAAAATCAGTGGTGGTGGCAGTTACCTCAGACCAACCACCCCTTCTCAGAGTAAAAGGAGCCTTTGTAGCAACCACTATAGCTGAGTATTTCCGGGACCAGGGTCTGCACGTGCTTTTAATGATGGATTCGGTAACTCGTTTTGCCATGGCACAGCGAGAGATAGGGATTGCTGTTGGTGAACCTCCAGCAACCAGAGCTTACCCTCCCTCGGTGTATTCACTTTTGCCCAGATTAATGGAAAGGGCAGGCTCTTTCCACAGAGGAAGTATAACCGGATTATATACAGTCCTGGTAGAGGCAGATGACATGAATGAACCAATTTCAGATACTGTGAGGGCAATACTTGATGGACACATTGTCCTCTCAAGAAACCTCGCCTCCAGAGGTCATTACCCAGCTATTGATATTTTAAACAGTGTAAGCAGACTGATGATTGACATAGTTTCTCCTCAACACCAGAATGTAGCCAACAAATTGAGAAAAGTCCTGGCCACTTACAGAGAAGCAGAAGACCTTATCAATATCGGAGCTTATGTAAAGGGAAGTAATCCCGAAATTGATTATGCCCTGCAATATATTGACAGAGTGAACTCTTATCTAAGACAGGATTTGGAAGATTTTACCCCTTTTAAAGAGTCAATTTCCCGGCTTATGGAGATATTTGGCAGTTCAGAATGAAAAAATT